>NZ_FMXF01000002.1:0-222863 GCF_900103435.1 Sinorhizobium sp. NFACC03 | reverse complement strand
ACACAGCGAGTGCGCCCTTCGTCTATCGGTTAGGACACCAGATTTTCATTCTGGGAAGAGGGGTTCGACTCCCCTAGGGCGTGCCACTGTGTTGAATTTCTCCCCCACATTTCCAATATAGCTACGCAGTAAACTTGCGCTTGCGGCTCACTTTCGATCGAATCTCGCGACCTTGTCGCCGGAGCGATGCAGTTGGATTTATGTCGTCGTTTGCGCTGAAAAAGCATAATATCCGCAGATGAATTTGCTCACGGCCGCAAGACTGCGTTGCAAGTTCATGAGTCAGAAGCATAGGCGCCCATCGTCTAGTGGTTAGGACGCCGCCCTCTCACGGCGGCAACACGGGTTCGAGTCCCGTTGGGCGTGCCAATCCCTGCTCGCAAGATCACCAGCCGGCACTCAAATCAGAGCGATTCCTGTTCGGCGAGGTTACAGGGCCCTCGCGGCATCCGTGACGCGTAGCTGCACGCGGCGCTGGCCTTGCCAAAGGTCCGCCGAGACCGAACCTGCCACATGAATAGACGTGCCGCGGCTCGCGAGCAGAAAATCTCCGAGTGGCGTCTCCGTTGCCCGGAACGCAATCCCGTCGAGCCGGCTGCCGTCCTGGCCCTCCAGCGTCACCTTGATGTGGTTGGCGCCCACCTGTCGGCTATCGCGCAGCCGATGCTGCGGGAAGGCAAAGACCGGTTGCGGGTGCGCCGAGCCATAGGGGCCGGCCTGTTCCAGGAGATCGATAAGCTCCAGCGTCGCGCCGGAGGCGGCGAGCGCGCCATCAACCTTGAGCGTCTGGATGGCGACGAGATCACGCACCGCCGCCTCCGCACGCTCCTCGAAGAATTGCCGGAGTTTGCCGAGCTTCGCACGCTCCACCGTGAGGCCGGCGGCCATCGCGTGACCGCCGCCTTTGACCAGCAGGGCCCCATCGACGGCCGCCCGGACCATCTTGCCCATGTCAAAGCCATTGATCGAACGGCCAGAGCCAGTGCCGCGCCCATTCGGATCGAAGGCGATGGCAAAGGTCGGCCGGCGGAATTTTTCCTTGATGCGGGCGGCGAGCAGCCCGACGATGCCGGGGTGCCAGTTTTCGCGCGCCGTAACGATTACCGAGGCGCCCTCGCCCGTGCCGTACTCCGCAAGAACCTCGGCCTCGGCCTCGGCCAGCATGGCGGCTTCCATGGCCTGGCGTTCGCGGTTGAGTTCATCAAGCTGTGCCGCGATCTTTTCCGCCGCTCCGGCATCATCCATCGCCAGAAGGCGACTGCCGAGCGCAGCGTCGCCGATGCGGCCACCGGCATTGATTCTTGGCCCCACCAGAAACCCCAGGTGATAGGGCGTGACCGGACCGCCGATCGCCGCCTTCCTCAGCAGCGCCGCGAGCCCGACATTTCCCATGTGCCGCGCGGCAATCAGTCCCTTGACGACATAGGCCCGATTCAGCCCCTTGAGCGGCACGACATCGCAGACGGTCGCCAGTGCCACCAGATCGAGCTGGGCCAGCAGATCGAAGGATGCAACACGGCCATCGCCGGCATTGCGCAGAACGCGCAGCGTGTTGACGAGAACGAGATAGACGACGCCGGCGGCGCAGAGATGTCCTTGTCCGGAAAGATCGTCCTCCCGGTTGGGATTGACGAGCGCATGACAGGCAGGCAGCGCTGAGCCAACCTGGTGGTGGTCGATGACGACCACATCGATGCCGCGTTTCGCCGCCACCGCGAGCGCTTCATGGCTCGTCGAGCCGCAGTCGACGGTCACGATAAGTTCGGCGCCGTTGTCGATCAGTTGTTCGATGGCCGCAGGATTCGGCCCGTAGCCCTCGAATATCCGATCGGGAATATAGATCTCCGCATCGATGCCGAAATGACGGAGGAAGCGCGCCATCAGTGCGGACGAGGCGGCACCGTCGACGTCGTAATCGCCGAAGGCCACGACCTTTTCACGCCGCTTGATGGCCACTGCCAGGCGATCGGCGGCCTTGCGGCAATCAGTGAGCGTATCGGGATCCGGCATCAGCGACCGCAGCGTCGGATCGAGGAAGCTCGCCGCGTCGTCAAGCACGACACCGCGGCCGGCAAGCACGCGACCGAGCAGATCGGAATAGCCGTGGACCTGGCTGATGGCGAGCGCCCGGTTCTGGCCGGCCTGATCAAGCCGCGACACCCAGCGCTGACCGCTGATCGACTGCTCGACGCCGAGAAAGGCCCGCTGTACCGGATCCACCAATTCTTCCATGCTCGTCCACCCGCCTGCGCTTAACGTTTCTTAGCGCATAACCCCGCAAATCGTGACCGTTTTTGGAACGGCATACACAGAGATCCACGTTCCGCGGTCCCTTTTCGGCACCGACCGCCTGAAATACCCAAATAGGAAAGCCTCGCCGGCATGCTTGCACGGCGAGGCTTCCATTCTATCGGTGGCAATCCAGCGCTACGCACCGTCGTGCCTTGCGGCCTGAGGGCTATGCGGTCCTCAGTTCGCCTTCGGGCGTTCGATGCGGATGACCTGCGGTTCGCCGACGAGATAGCCCTCGCCCTTGATCGCCTTGATGGCATCGCGAACGGAATGCTCCGAGGTCGCATGCGTGACCAGGATGATCGTCTGCGGCTCGCCGCCTTCCATGAGTTGCTTGGAATGCTGCATGATCGATTCCAGCGAGATGCCGTTGTCCGCCATGCGGGTGGCGATGCTGGCGAAAACGCCGGTGCGGTCGACGACCTTCAGGCGGATGAAATAGCCGCCCTCGTGGCTCTGGATCTGTGCGCGCTTGTAGGGAAGCAGCGCATTGGTCGGACGGCCGAAGGCCGGAACGTGCTGGGCGCCGGGACGGCTCTTCGCAATGTCGGCGATATCGCCGAGAACCGCCGAGGCGGTTGCATTGCCGCCGGCACCGGGGCCGACCATCAGCAATTCGCCGAGAATGTCGGATTCGATCGCGACCGCATTGGTCACGCCGTCGACCTGCGCGATGACGGAATCATAGGGCACCATCGTCGGGTGGACGCGCTGCTCGATGCCGCTGTCGGTGCGCTGTGCGACGCCCAGAAGCTTGATCCGGTAACCGAGATCGGCTGCCGCATGGATGTCGTCGATCGAGATGTTGGTGATGCCTTCGAGGTAGATGTCGTCGGCCGCAATCGCTGTTCCGAAGGCAAGGCTCGTGAGGATCGACAGCTTGTGCGCCGTGTCGTTGCCCTCGATGTCGAAGGCGGGATCGGCTTCGGCATAGCCGAGGCGCTGCGCTTCCTTGAGGCAGGCTTCGAAGGAAAGCTCTTCCTTCTCCATCTTTGTCAGAATGTAGTTGCAGGTACCGTTCATGATCCCGTAAACGCGCGAGATCGTGTTGCCGGTCATGGACTCGCGCAGAGCCTTGATGACCGGGATACCGCCGGCAACCGCCGCTTCGTAATTGAGCAGCGCGCCCTTCTCCTCGGCGATCTTGGCGAGCTCGATGCCATGGGCAGCAAGCAGCGCCTTGTTGGCGGTCACGACATGAATGCCGCGCTCAAGCGCCGCCTTGACGGCCGAATAGGCCGGATCGCCCGAGCCGCCCATCAGCTCGACGAAGACGTCGATATCGGCGTCCCGCGCCAGCGAAACGGCATCTTCGAACCAGGTGGCCTTCGAAAGATCGACGCCGCGATCCCTGTTGCGGTCGCGCGCGGTTACGGCCGTGGTCTCGATTGCCCGCCCGCACGTTGTCGCAAGCATCTCGTGACGATCCTGGAGGATTCGCACGAGCGAGGCACCGACGGTACCCAAGCCCGCAATGCCGATTTTGAGGGCATCTGCCATAGCCATTTCCTAACATGTAGAGGGCGAGCCGCGAGAACTGCGGTGCCGGTGTGGAAGGAGGCGCACACGTAGCGCGCCTCCCGTCTTAATCACCTGTGCGCGTTGAGCGAGATGACGTTGTGCATCGTCTCGTCGGCAGTCGACAGGAATTTCTTGATGTTGCGCGCCGCCTGGCGAATGCGGTGTTCGTTCTCGACGAGAGCGAGACGCACGTAGTCGTCGCCCTGCTCGCCAAAGCCGATGCCTGGAGCAACTGCCACATCAGCCTTCTCGACCAGGAGCTTCGAGAACTCGAGCGAACCGAGATGACGGAACTTTTCCGGGATCTTCGCCCAGGCAAACATGGTCGCTGCCGGCGGCGGCACTTCGAAACCGGCCTTGCCGAAGCTTTCGACCATCACATCGCGACGGCGCTTGTAGATGTTGCGGACTTCGGCGATGTCGCTGCCGTCACCGTTGAGCGCCTGTGTGGCGGCAACCTGGATCGGCGTGAACGCACCATAGTCGAGGTAGGACTTCACCCGCGTAAGTGCCGCGATCAGCCGCTCGTTGCCGACGGCAAAGCCCATGCGCCAGCCGGGCATCGAAAATGTCTTCGACATCGAGGTGAATTCGACCGTGCAGTCGATCGCACCCGGAACTTCCAGGACCGACGGCGGCGGCGCGTCGTTGAAGTAGATTTCCGAATAGGCGAGATCGGAAAGCACGATAATGTCGTGCTTCTTCGCGAACGCGATTACGTCCTTGTAGAAGTCGAGCGTTGCCACCTGCGCCGTCGGGTTCGACGGATAGTTGAGGATCAGCGCCAGCGGCTTCGGGATCGAGTGCCGCACGGCGCGTTCCAGCGGCCCGAAGAACGTTTCGTCGGGTTCGACCGAGATCGAACGGATAACGCCGCCCGCCATCAGGAAGCCGAAGGCATGGATCGGATAGGTCGGGTTGGGGCACAGGATCACGTCGCCGGGCGCTGTGATCGCCTGCGCCATGTTGGCGAAGCCTTCCTTGGAGCCAAGGGTGGCGACGACCTGCGTATCCGGGTTCAGTTTGACGCCGAAGCGACGGGCGTAATAGGCGGCCTGGGCACGACGCAGCCCGGGAATGCCCTTCGACGACGAATAACGATGCGTGCGCGGGTCCTGAACGGCCTCGCAGAGCTTGTCGACAATCGACTGCGGAGTGGGAAGATCCGGATTGCCCATGCCGAGGTCGATGATGTCAGCACCGGCCGCTCGCGCGCTTGCTTTCAAACGGTTGACCTGTTCGAAAACATAGGGCGGCAAACGCCGGACTTTGTGAAACTCTTCCATCTCCAAACCTCATTTGGCGCACGCTCCCGCCAGCGGCTCAAGCCTTGGGAAACCGTGCGCTGTGGTGAACGGCCGTCCATGCGGCCATTGAACGCTTTGCGTCCAAATCACCGGAAAGGCAAGCGCTAATTCTGGATCTCTTTCAGCGTGTCGGTACCGTGCTGTTCGGCGAGTGCACGCATTTCCTTCAGACGCCGCTGATATTCGGCTTCCGAGATCGCACCGGACTTGCGCGCAGCGCCAAGCGACGTCAGGCGCGCCTGCATGTCGGCCGCCTCCTCATTGGTCATCTGCGTCGTTGCGGCCGGCTTCTGGCCATAGACCGAAGGATAGTTCTCGAAGTTGGTCGTCTGACTGTTGCAGCCTGCAAGCGTGCCTAGCAGAACGATCCCGGCAAGCCAGGTGATGGAACGCTGTTTTCCGACGGCAAGCATACTGAAGACGACCTCTGTTTTGACACGCGACGATGCGCTAGCCCTTGTAATCATTTTCGGGCAGAATGTAAAAATACAAAACAAACAAGATGCTGTGGAGGACGCCGGGTGACAGCAGAGAGGAAAACGGAAGGCACCGCTGGCAAGGACGGTTTCACGGGATTCGACCCCAAATCCGTCGAACCTTATATCGTCAAGGACCCGGAAAGCCTCGCCGTCAACCTCGCCCGCGCCATGGAGCAACTCGGCAAGGCGGCCTCCGCCTGGCTGGCGCCGCGTGAATCGGGACAGAAATCGGACGTCTTCTCCGAACCCGTCACCGACATGGTGAAAACGCTCTCCAAGGTCTCCGAGTACTGGCTTTCCGATCCCCGGCGCACGCTTGAAGCGCAGACGCACCTGATGGGCAGCTTCTTCGAGATCTGGTCGCGGACGCTCCATCGCATGTCCGGCGACGTCGGAATGCCGGAGCCTGCCGCTCTCCAGCGCACTGACAAGCGCTTTACCGACGAGGATTGGGTGAAGAACCCGTTCTTCGATTTCATCCGGCAGGCCTATTTCGTCACGTCGGATTGGGCCGAGCGCATGGTCGAGGACGCCGAAGGGCTCGACGATCACACCAAGCACAAGGCGGCTTTCTACGTACGCCAGGTTTCGAGCGCGCTCTCGCCCACGAACTTCGTCACCACCAATCCGCAACTCTATCGCGAAACCGTCGCATCGAACGGCGCCAACCTCGTCAAGGGCATGCAGATGTTCGCCGAGGACGTCGCCGCCGGCCGCGGCGACCTCAAACTGCGGCAGACGGATACCAGCAAGTTCGCGATCGGCGAGAATATCGCGATCACGCCAGGCAAGGTCATCGCCCAAAGCGACGTCTGCCAGGTGCTGCAGTATGAAGCAACGACGGAGACGGTGTTGAAGCGTCCGTTGCTGATCTGCCCGCCGTGGATCAACAAGTTCTACGTTCTCGATCTCAACCCGCAGAAATCCTTCATCAAATGGGCCGTCGACCAAGGGCACACGGTGTTCGTGATCTCCTGGGTGAACCCGGATGAACGACACGCAACCAAGGACTGGGAAGCCTATGCGCGCGAAGGCATCGGCTTTGCGCTCGATATCGTCGAGCAGGCGACCGGCGAGCGCGAAGTCGATGCCATCGGCTATTGCGTCGGCGGCACTTTGCTTGCGGCGACCCTCGCGCTGCATGCCGCCGAAGGCGACGATCGCATTCGCTCCGCGACCCTCTTTACCACGCAAGTCGATTTCACCCATGCGGGCGACCTCAAGGTCTTCGTCGACGAGGAGCAGATTCGCCAGATCGAACAGAACATGAGCGTGACGGGCTATCTCGACGGCTCGAAGATGGCGACCGCCTTCAACATGCTGCGCGCCTCCGAGTTGATCTGGCCTTACTTCGTCAACAACTACCTCAAGGGGCAGGATCCCCTGCCCTTCGACCTGCTCTACTGGAATTCCGATTCGACAAGGATGCCGGCCGCCAACCACTCCTTCTATCTGCGCAATTGCTACCTCGAGAACAAACTCTCGAAGGGCGAGATGATGCTGGCGGGCCGGCAGGTGTCGCTCGGCGACGTGAAAATCCCGATCTACAATCTCGCCACCAAGGAAGACCACATCGCCCCGCCGCGGTCGGTTTTCCTCGGCAGCTCTTCCTTTGGCGGCAAGGTCACCTACGTGCTTTCCGGTTCCGGCCACATTGCCGGTGTCGTCAACCCACCGGACAAGGGCAAGTATCAGTTCTGGACCGGAGGCGCGCCCAAGGGCGAGTTTGACGATTGGTTCAAGGCTGCGAAGGAAACGCCGGGATCCTGGTGGCCGCATTGGCACCAATGGATCGAGAAGCTCGACAAGAGACGCGTTCCGGCTCGCAAGCCCGGCGGCCCGCTGAATTCCCTCGAGGAAGCGCCGGGCTCGTACGTTCGCGCCCGGGCATGAAACAGTTGCAGGACATGTCTTGATCTTCGACCCGCCGCTCGCACAGGCAACCCTCGTGCAGCGCTATAAGCGCTTTCTCTTCGATGCGATCCAGCCCGACGGTACCGCCATGACCGGCTCCTGCCCGAACACAGGCTCGATGCGAGGCCTGACGACGCCGGGCTCGCGCATCTGGATGTCGGAACATGACAGCCCGACGCGGAAATACCGTCACATGCTCGAAATCGTCGAAGCCGACGGCACACTGGTCGGGATCAATACCGGCTTGCCGAACCGACTCGCTGAAGAAGCCATTCGACTGGGCCTCGTTTCCGATCTGCATACATATCAAGGCTTCGCGCGGGAACAGAGATACGGCCGCAATTCGCGGATCGATATCCTGCTCAGCGACCCCGATCGAGGCCTTGCCTATGTCGAGGTAAAGAACGTGCATTTCAGTCGCACGGCCAATCTCGCCGAGTTTCCAGATAGCCCGACGGCACGCGGCGCCAAACATCTCGACGAACTCGGCGAGATGGTCGCAGCCGGTCACCGCGCCGTCATGATCTATCTTGTGCAGCGCGGCGACTGCGACCGTTTGAGAATCTGCCGCGATTTCGATCCGGCCTATGCGCAAGCTTTCGATCGCGCCATGGCGCGTGGGGTCGAGGCCTATGCGATCAAATGTCAGGTATCGCCGACGCAAATCCGTCCGACCGGATTGATGGCAGTGGACGAAGGCGCCCTCGCTGCTCTATGAAATCCGACTTGGAACAAATGAAAGCTTTGGAATGGTGACTTACATCGAGGCAGGGTCTGCCCCCTACAAAAACACCGGCGTTATCCGGCTCTACGGGCCGGAAGATTTTGAGGGCATGCGCAAGGCCTGCCAGGTGACAGCGCGCTGCCTCGACGAACTCGTTTCGCGCGTTCAGCCGGGCGTCACGACCGACGAGATCGACCGCTTCGTCTTCGAGTTCGGCATGGACAATGGCGCCCTGCCCGCGACGCTGAACTACCGCGGCTACACGAAGTCCTCTTGTACCTCGATCAATCACGTCGTCTGTCACGGCATCCCCAACGACAAGCCGCTGCGCGAGGGCGACATCGTCAATATCGACGTTACCTATGTCGTCGATGGCTGGCATGGCGACTCGAGCCGCATGTATCCGGTCGGCGAGATCAAGCGCGCGGCCGAGCGGCTGCTCGATGTCACCCATGAAAGCCTGATGCGCGGCATTGCCGCCGTACGCCCGGGTGCTCGCACCGGTGCCATCGGCGAGGCGATCCAGACCTATGCCGAAGCGGAACGCTGCTCGGTCGTGCGCGATTTCTGCGGCCACGGCGTCGGCAAGCTTTTCCACGACGCGCCGAACATCCTGCACTACGGCCGCGCCAACGAGGGCCCCGAACTGCGCGAGGGCATGATCTTCACCATAGAGCCGATGATCAATCTCGGCCGCCCGCATGTGAAGGTGCTCTCGGATGGCTGGACCGCTGTTACCCGCGACCGGTCGCTTTCGGCGCAGTACGAGCACACGGTCGGCGTGACCGCCGCCGGGTGCGAGATCTTCACACTGTCGCCGGCCGGCCTGTTCAAGCCGGGCCTCAACAACGTCGGCGCTGCATGAAGAAGCGTCCGATCTCCCCTGAAGGCGACGAAACGCCATCGGCGGACGAGAGGACGTTTTTTCCGCGATTGCAGTTGGACGGCGGACAGGCGGCCAAGAAGGCGCCGGCGCCCGAAGCGCATTATCACGGCCATCGCGATCGGCTGCGGGCGCGTTACCGCGAGCACGGCGACGCGGCGCTGGCCGACTACGAGATCCTGGAAATGCTCTTGTTCCGGCTGCTCCCGCGCAAGGATACCAAGCCGATCGCCAAGGCGCTCATCAGCCGTTTCGGGACGCTTGCCGGCGTCTTCGGCGCGCCGATTGCGCTTTTGCAGGAGGTGAACGGCATCGGTGAGGCTGTTGCCCTCGACCTAAAGCTGATCTCCACCATCGGCCATCGCACCCTGAAAAGCGAGCTTCGCCAGAAGCACCTTCTCTCTTCCTGGAGCGCCGTCATCGATTATTGCCACGCGGCAATGGCCTACGAAACCAAGGAACAGTTCCGGATCCTGTTCCTCGACAAGCGCAACACGTTGATCGCCGACGAGGTGCAGCAGACCGGCACGATCGACCACACGCCTGTCTATCCGCGCGAGGTGGTCAAACGCGCACTCGAACTCTCCGCCACCGCGATCATTCTCGTCCACAATCATCCGTCCGGGGACCCGACACCGTCGCGCGCCGATATCGACATGACCAAGCTGATCGTCGAAACGGCGAAACCGCTGGGGATCGCCGTGCACGATCACATCATCATCGGCAAGGATGGGCATGTCAGCCTGAAGGGCCTACGCCTGTTCTGACGGCGCACCAGCTCTCACAGCCACTTCGCGCGTCGGAAGAAGCGAAAGAGCGTCAGGCACAAACCGATAATCACCGCCAGCACGACGAAATAGCCGTAGCGGAACTTCAACTCCGGCATATCGTCGAAGTTCATGCCGTAGATACCGGCTATCGCCGTCGGCACGGCAAGGATCGCGGCCCAGGACGCCAGCTTGCGCGAAATTTCCGTCTGTTCGGATTGCCCGACCATCAGGCTCGCCTCGAAGGTAAAGGCAAGCACCTCGCGCAACGCATCGATATCCTCCTGCACCCGGCGCACGTGGTCCGTCACGTCGCGGAACAGCGGCTGTAGCGCCGCATCCATGCCTGGCAGATCGATGTGCTCGTGCCGGCGGCAGACATCGACGAGTGGCACCACGGCATTGCGCAACCTGAGAAGATTGCGGCGCATCAAGTAGAGCCGTTCGATGTCACCCTTGACCAGTCGCTCCCGCAACAGCCGATCTTCCAGTTCCTCCACCTCCTCATGGATCGCCTCGATGACCGGCATATAGTTGTCGACGATGAAATCGAGGATAGAATAGAGGATATAGTTTTCGCCATGGGCGAGTGCTGCCGGGGAAGATTCGCAGCGCTGACGCACCGCCATGTAGGACGTGGACGCACCGTGCCTGACCGAGACGACATAACCTCGCCCGACGAAGAGATGGGTCTCCCCGAAGGCGATCTCGTCACCAACCATGTGGGCGGTGCGCGCCACGACGAAGATCGAGTCGCCATAGATCTCTAGTTTTGGCCGCTGGTGCGCCTTGCAGGCGTCCTCAATCGCCAGGTCGTGCAGGTCGAACTCCTGCTGTATCTGGCGCAGCAGTTCCGCATCAGGCTCATGCAGCCCAATCCAGACCACCGCGCCCGGCCGCGAGCACCATTTGCCGGCATCTTCGATGCCGATATCGCGTACCCTTACGCCGTTTTCATAGACCGCCGCCGCAACGACACCCGGCCGATGGTCCGGTTGCCGGATGACGCCCTCGTCGTCAGGCTGCGGCACCGCTCTGTTCGTCAACTCCAATCCCATCGCCCCCTCCCAGGCAAATACGACACCGATGGGCCCGGCATGTCGTAACGAAGCCAAGCATACGCACGTTCCCTTATATTCTCATCCAGCTGTTTCGGCTATGAAAACCACTTCATTAAACCGTGCCATTGACGGTATAGACGCTTGCAAGCGAGAGTTTTTGCGATGCACAACGATTCTTCCCTTCAAACGGAAATGCCCATGACTCAGTTCGATCTCATCGTCGTCGGAAGCGGGCCCGCCGGCCGCCGCGGCGCCATCCAGGCCGCCAAGCTCGGCAAGAAGGTCCTCGTCATCGAACAGGGAAAGCGCGTCGGCGGCGTTTCGGTGCACACGGGCACCATCCCCTCCAAGACGCTGCGCGAGACGGCGCTCAATCTTTCCGGCTGGCGCGAGCGGGGCTTCTACGGGCGGGCCTATCGCGTCAAGCAGGAGATCAGCGCCGACGATCTCCGGCAACGGCTGATCATCACGCTCAATCACGAGGTCGAGGTCCTCGAACACCAGTTTGCCCGTAACCGCGTGCAGCAGATGCGCGGCAAGGCAAGCTTCGTCGATCCGACCACGCTCGAGGTCGTCAAGGACGACGGCGAGACCCTGCTTGTTTCAGGCACCAGCATCATGCTTGCCGTCGGCACCAAGCCTTTCCGTCCGGACTACATGCCCTTCGACGGCAAGAGCGTGCTCGACAGTGACGAATTGCTCGATATCGCAGAACTGCCGCGTTCGCTCGTCGTCATCGGCGCCGGCGTCGTCGGCATCGAATATGCGACGATCTTCAGCGCGCTCGACACGCACGTGACGGTCATCGACCCGAAGACAACGATGCTCGACTTCATCGACAAGGAGATCGTCGAGGATTTCATCTACCAGCTGCGCGATCGCAACATGAAGCTGCATCTCGGACAGAAGGCCGAGAGGGTCGAGCGGCTCGACGATGGTAAGGTGCTGCTGACGCTCGACAATGGCCGCAAGATCGTCACCGACATGGTGCTTTTCGCCGCCGGACGCATGGGGGCAACCGATACGCTCAACCTGCCGGCCGCCGGGCTCGAGGCAGACAGCCGCGGGCGGCTCAAGGTCAATCCGGAGACGTTCCAGACATCGATCCCGAACATCTATGCCGCCGGCGACGTCGTCGGATTCCCGAGCCTTGCCTCGACCTCTATGGAACAGGGCCGCATTGCGGCTCGCGTTGCTGTCGGCGCGATTGCCATGGAACCGCAGAAGTATTTCCCCTACGGCATCTACGCGGTGCCGGAAATCTCCACCTGCGGCCTTTCGGAAGAAGAGGTGAAGGAACGCGGCATCCCTTACGAATGCGGCATTGCCCGTTTTCGCGAGACCTCGCGCGGTCACATCATGGGTCTCGAATCCGGTCTTCTGAAGATGATCTTCTCGATGAAGACCCGCCGTCTTCTCGGCGTGCACATCATCGGCGAAGGCGCGACCGAGCTGGTGCACATCGGCCAGGCCGTGTTGAACCTCAAAGGCACGGTCGAATATTTCGTCGAGAACACCTTCAACTACCCGACGCTTGCCGAAGCCTACAAGATTGCCGGTCTCGACGCCTGGAACCGCATGGGCGAGATCAAGCAGGAACTACCGAAAGCGTAAGCCGCCAGCGACATAGCTGAGCACGCATCAAACGACGACAACGGCAGTCAAAGGAATCCAATTCGATAGGTGACGAGCAATAGCGCTTTGTCACCTATCGCCCAGAGCGCCGTTCAAGATTGCGTGCACGCCACCATGCCGGCAAATCGGGTAGCCTTGCCGCTCCTGATGAAGAGACATGAACGCCATGCGCATCCTTTCCCTCAATGCCTGGGGCGGCAAGCTCCATTCCCCATTGATGAGATATCTGGCGGAAGTCGACGCCGATGTCCTGTGTCTGCAGGAGATCGCGCGGTCGCCGACGACCGACGCCGAATGGCTCACCTATCGCGATACAGATGTCGAACTGCCGCAGCGCGCCAACCTCTTCGATGAGATCGCGGCAGCACTTCCTTGGCATGATGGCTGCTTCTGCCCGACGGCGCGCGGCACGCTCTTTGACGGCGACAGGCCGGTGGCCTCGGAATTTGGGCTCGCGACCTTCGTCCGACGCTCCCATTCCGTCATCGGTCAGGCGCTCGGCTTCGTGCATGGCAGCTTTTCATCCGAGGGCTGGGGGCCACATCCACGTGCCCGCAATGCCCATTGCATCCGCCTGTTCGACCATGATGCCGGCACGGCAATCACCATCGCCCAGATGCATGGCCTACGGGAGATCGGCGGCAAGAACGACACACCGGCACGGCACGCGCAGGCAGACGCGCTGGTAAACCTCATCCGTCAGGTCTGGCCGGGCGATGAGCGGCTTGTCGTGTGCGGTGACTTCAACGTGCTCCCGGACAGCGTGACCTTTCCGGTGCTCGCAGAGCTAGGGCTGACTGACCTGGTCGCTTCCCGTGGCCACACGGATACTCGGACGTCGCACTATCTAAAGGGCGGCCGCTTTGCCGATTACATGCTGGTGAGTGGCGAGGTTGATGTCGCCCGGTTCGATGTCGTCGAACGGCCGGAAGTCTCCGACCATCGCGCCCTCCTCCTGGACATCGGCTGGGCCATTTCGCCACGCCGCTGAGACGGCGACGTCACCGACGCCCCTCAAACGAAAAAAGCCCTGCCGCAAGCGGCAGGGCTTTTCGATTCCTAAGGCTTCGGTCCGATTACTCGGCGCTGTCGTCAGCGGCCTTCTTCTTGGCCGGAGCCTTCTTCTTCGGAGCGGCAGCTTCTTCGCCTTCGGCGGCTTCAGCCTTGGCAGCGGCCTTCTTCTTGGCCGGAGCCTTCTTGGCAGCCTTGCCTTCGCCCTCTTCGTCGTCAGCCGTCAGCTCTTCCTTGGAAACCGTCTTGTCGGTTACCGAGATTTCGCCGAGCAAGTGGTCGACGACCTTTTCTTCGAACAGCGGAGCGCGCAGCGAAGCAGCAGCACCGGGGGTGTTCTTGAAGTAGTCGAGGATCTGCTTTTCCTGCCCCGGGAACTGGCGGAGCTGTTCGAACAGCGAACGCTGCAGTTCGTCGTCGCTGACCTGGACGCCGGCCTTTTCGCCGATTTCCGAGAGAACCAGGCCGAGGCGAACGCGACGCTCGGCGAGCTTGCGGTATTCGGCGCGGGCTTCTTCTTCGGTGGTTTCTTCGTCAGCGAAGGTCTTGCCGGCCTGCTGCAGGTCGGTGTTGATCTGGCGCCAGATGTTTTCGAATTCGGCTTCGACGAGGCGCTCCGGCGTTTCGAACTGGTAGAGTTCGTCGAGCTGGTCGAGGATCTGACGCTTGACCTTCTGACGGGTCAGGTTGCCGTACTGGCTTTCGATCTGGCCGCGGACGATTTCCTTCAGCTTGTCAGCCGATTCGAGGCCGAGCTTGGTGGCCAGTTCGTCGTTGATTTCGATGTCCTGGGCGGCAGCGACGTCCTTGACGGTGATGTCGAAGGTCGCTTCCTTGCCGGCGAGGTTTGCAGCCGGATAGTCAGCCGGGAAGTTGACAGTGATGGTCTTTTCGTCGCCGGCCTTCAGGCCAACGAGCTGCTCTTCGAAGCCCGGGATGAAGCGGTTGGAGCCGAGAACCAGCTCAGCGTCTTCGTCCTTGCCGCCGTCGAAGGCAACACCGTCGACCTTGCCGAGGTAATCGATCGTGACGCGGTCGCCGTTGGCGGCCTTGCCCTTCTTCGATTCGTAGCTGCGGGCGCTTTCGGCGATCTTCAGGATCTGCTCGTTGACTTCCTCGTCAGCGATCTCGACGACTTCGCGGGTCACCTTGATGCCGCTCACGTCCTTGAGTTCGATCGCCGGGATGATTTCGTAGGCAACGGTGAACTCGAGGTCAGCTTCCGCGTTGAGGATCTTGTCGGCTTCGGCCTCGTCCTCGGTCATCGCGACTTCCGGCTGGGTCGCCGACTTCTCGCCGCGGCCCGACAGGATCTCGGTCGGCTTCTCGCGGACGATCTCATTGACGAGGTCAGCCATGATCGACTTGCCATAGACCTTCTTCAGGTGCGCAACCGGCACCTTGCCCGGACGGAAGCCGTTGATCTTCACACGGTCCTTCACTTCGGCCAGGCGCTCGTTCATCCGAGCTTCCATGTCCTTGGCCGGGATAACGACCTTGAGTTCGCGCTTCAGCCCTTGAGCGAGCGTTTCGATAACCTGCATGTTCAAACCTTCATTTCACGTTGACTGTGCTCTTCCCCTTCGAAAGGTCTGGCGAGCACGTGAGCCGATCCATTTGCCGGGAGTGGCTTTACGCAGTTCTGCAACCGTTTTGCAAGCAAAATGGCACTCCAGCCCCCTTCATCCTCGCAGAATCCGGACTTTAGGCGCGATCGCTGTCTGGTGCGGGTAGAGAGACTTGAACTCCCACGCCTTGCGGCACCAGAACCTAAATCTGGCGTGTCTACCAATTTCACCATACCCGCGTTCAGACAATCGCACCGCCTGACCGTATTTCCGCAAGTCCAACCAGCGGAATACCGCGGATACAATGGGCATGCTGAAAGTTCAGGGCTTTCCCGAGCGCGGCGTCTCTATATCACTCGTTTTCACGGGATCAAAGGGAAAATGCGGAATTCCACGACGGATCGGAGCGCGTTCGCGGAGCCTCAATAAAGGGGCTCTTCATAGACCGGACTTCCGTTGACCGCGATCTCGCGGATCTGTGCTCTGCCCTTGCCATCTACGCGGATGTTGACGGAGAGCGCCTCGGCATTGCGCGCCTCTTCCAATGTGCGCCCTTCGCCCTCCGGCACGTAGAAGCGCTCGATGCCATAGTCCACGGTCAAGGGTAGCGGCGACGGCGACGGATAGTAGGAGAATGGAAGCGAGCGGAGCACGACGCTGTCGCCGGTCACCGGCAGCGGCTGGAACGACGCTTCTGTCGCCGTCCAGAAACCGTCTGGCTGCTTCGCCAGCCGAACATAGAGCATCACCTCGCCCGATTGTGTCGGAAGTCCACCTTTGAACAGTTCCGGCTGCAACATTGAAATATCATAGCTCAGTATCACGTAGTCGCCTCTGAGCAGGTCGCGCGGATCGACGGGCACGGTCTTCAGAAGGACATCCCGCCCGCTTCTGAGGATCGAAGCCCTGCTTTCGATCATGTAACCGAGCGCCGCCGTCTGGACGCCGGCCACAAGCAGGGCGGCGAGCAGCGGGTTCAGCCAACGTCTGGTCGATGCACCACTGTTCATTGAGAAACCTCCGCCTGGCGCGTTCGCGCCATATGCCCCTCGATCCGAATGACCAGCCAGGCGATGCACGCGACGACCAGGCCCGAAATCAGGAAGAAGCCCGATGTGCCAAGCATCGATCCCAAGGTTTCGAAGGCGAGATAGAGAAGCTCGCCGGCAAAGGCGATGTAACCGAGATAACGCACCGCCCCGTTCTGCGCACCGGCAAGCGCAATGCCCAGGAGCGCAACCAACAGCGTGCCTGTTCCGGTCGCGACCTCCGTCGTCACCCCAACCGCCTCGTATTGAAGTCCGGTGAAACCAAGCAGGGCGAGCGCGAAGGAATAGAAAGCGGGCGCCGAACCCGCCTCGAGCGCAAGTTGGCGCACGGGCGAACCCGGCAGGGTCGCCGCCAGAAAGGCCGCAAGGCCGAGGACTGCGAGGCCGACCGCGAAAGCAAGTGACGGACTATCCAGATAAAGCCAGCCGAGCCAGGAAAGGACGAGCAGATAGGCCAGATGCCGGGCCCTGCCCGCCTCCGTGAAGCGGACCAGAAGAACGACGATCACGGCCAGAACCGGCACGGACCACAAGTGCCAGTCAGAAGCCGTGCTGAAACCATTTTCCGTCAACATGGTACCGAAATAGAACCAAGCGAGCCCGCCGGCGGCCGTTGCCATCGCTGCAGAGCGAAACGCGAGCGCCGAAAGGCAGGCGCCAACGAACCAGAGCAGCGCTGCATCCGCCGCATCGCCCGACAAATGATACATCTGCCCGATGAGCGCGATGCCGCCGCCAAAGGCCGCCGCGCCCAGAACCAGCGCCGCGGCGGCAAATGTCGTCCTGCCATTCTGAATCAGCCAGGCAGCGGCGAAGTGGAAGCCCCAGATCAAGGCGACGATGCCGGCGACGCGCGCGAGGCGCGGCAGTTCCTCCCAATTGGCGGCAACAAGCAACAGGATCGATGCGGATAACAGAAGGGCCGCCAGCATAAGCAGGACGCGCCCTGCCCGGAACGTCGACTCGCGTCCGTCATACTCGGCAAGCATGGCGCGCGCGGCATCTTCCTGCAGCAGCCCCTTGTCGATCCAGTGTTTGAAGTCTCGCTCGAGACGCGCGCGATACATCCTGCCCCCAGCCCTAAGAATCCAATGCTTGAAATGATCCAGTTGCGTCACCAACTAACCACGTATCGGCTCGGAAACACAATCGCTCTGTCGCGACTGAGGCCCCAGAGCCGAAAGGCACTGATGAACGGCTTGCGCGATGCGCATATCTTCCATGCGGATATTGCACTGCACAAATCGATTTAAAGCGCCTATATTCAAATCATCAAAGGCGAACGACGGCATGAAGCCAGACGGTCGCCGGCGGAAGCGGCCAACCGCCTCAGTTTACTGAGAAAGGCCCGGGCAAAACCCGAGAGAATTCGGTCGAGCGTACTCCTCCTCCCAACGCTCCTCCGATCAGATTGGCAACACTCCTCCTCCCAGTTGCCAATCACTTCAAATGACGCTCGCTGGACCTCCTCCCCCAGCGGGCGTTATTGTTTTCAGCCCTCCCCCAGCAAGAAAATCTCCGACTTTGCGCAATTGCACAATATTCGTGCACACTTTCTCTGTATTCGCTCGCAGCCATGCGCTCGGTGCATAGGTGCCATTCTGGATCAGCGCTACCCTTCCGCCCGGCTCCATACTATCTTCAACTCATCGATCGGGGCGGCGCACTCCTCCTCCCAGCGCCCCTCGATTTGGATCGGCGACACTCCTCCTCCCGGTTGCCGATCAGAACAAAGCGACGCTCGCTGGATCTCCTCCCCCAGCGGGCGTTGTTTGTTTTCCGGCCCTCGATTTGGGTCGAAAGCTTCAATCATCAAAACCTGATTGCAGATGCGTTTCGAACGCCATCCGACATCTGTCCGCCGTGCTCAGGCTTGCACGTGCTGCATGGGTGCGATGCAGCAATATCTCTGTAACTTCTGCTCAAAACGATTATATTCCAGACCATCAGATGACGGCCAGCAAGAGAGATGAGCGCTGGCACACGACCCTAGAAAGGATAGGATCATGAACCTCGCACGTTCTTTCAACAATTGGCGCAAGTATCGTCAGACCTGCAACGAACTCGGCCGCATGAGCGACCGTGAGCTGAGCGACCTCGGCATCGGCCGCGGCGACATCCCCTACGTTGCTCGCCAGGCGATCAAGTAATTCAGGCTGCGCTTCAAGCGCGACCGACCTCCAGTAAACGCCCTCCGGTTCATTCCGGGGGGCGTTTTCTTTTGCCTCTTGCTCTGGCGTCACCGCCGCCCTTTCGCACCTGCGAAATGCTGTTGCGCTGCTCGCCGGCGATCAGCGAGCACCACCCTCGTGGCACGCATTGCAACCGCTCGCGCTCCAATTCCAAAAAGATATGAAAAACAAAACACTAGAGCGTAGTGATCCGCATTTTAATCAATCGTTAATTGATGCCGCCTTTTGAAGCGGTGCCCATCTATGCGGCGATGCACTGCACAAATGCATAGCAGCTGCATTTTCTTTGCACTCCACCTTCTAATTAGACAAGCGTATAAGAACCTCAACGACGCAGACAGATGGCTGTCGCGACAAACCGATCTTGAGGAAAAAGTCATGAACCCGATTCGCATCGCAAAAAGCTGGATCAACTACCGCCGCACCGTCAGCGAGCTCGGCAACCTGTCGAACCACGCTCTCAGTGATATCGGCATCACCCGCTACGATATCCGCAACATTGCGGCCCGTTCCTTCCGTTAATCAACGGCTCGAACCGACTTCCAAAACGGCGCCTTCAGGGCGCCGTTTTCGTTTATTCGCGTTGGAACCGAGGGGCGAGCCGTGATAGGAAGCCGGCCATGAGCAAAGACACCTCTCCCCACTCCCCCATCCATGTCGTCGGCGGCGGCCTTGCCGGTTCGGAGGCTGCCTGGCAGATTGCCGAGGCCGGCGTCCCGGTCATTCTGCACGAGATGCGCGGCGTGCGCGGCACCGACGCGCACAAGACCGACGGCCTTGCCGAACTCGTCTGTTCCAATTCGTTCCGCTCGGATGATGCGACCAGCAATGCGGTCGGCGTTCTGCATGCGGAAATGCGCCTTGCCGGCTCGCTGATCATGAAGTCCGCCGATGCCAACCAGGTTCCGGCCGGCGGCGCGCTCGCCGTCGATCGTCACGGCTTCTCAGATGCCGTCAGCGCGGCGATTGCCGCCCATCCGCTGATCACGGTCGTGCGCGAAGAAATCACCGGCCTGCCGCCGAGGGAATGGGACCTCGCGGTCATCGCGACCGGCCCGTTGACGGCACCCGATCTTGCAGAAGCCATCCGCACGGAAACGGGCGCCGATGCGCTCGCGTTCTTCGATGCCATCGCGCCGATCGTCTACACCGAGACGATCGACATGGACGTCTGCTGGTACCAGTCGCGTTACGACAAGGTCGGCCCCGGCGGCACCGGCAAGGACTACATCAACTGCCCGATGACCGAGGAGCAGTACAACGCCTTCGTTGACGCGCTGGTCGCCGGCGACAAGACCGGCTTCAAGGAGTGGGAAGGTACGCCCTATTTCGATGGCTGTCTGCCGATCGAGGTCATGGCCGAACGCGGCCGCGAGACTCTACGTTACGGACCCATGAAGCCGATGGGCCTCACCAACGCCCATAACCCTACGGTCAAGCCCTATGCCGTCGTGCAGCTGCGCCAGGACAACGCGCTTGGCACGCTCTACAATATGGTCGGCTTTCAGACGAAGCTGAAATACGGCGCCCAGGCGGAAGTCTTCCGGATGATCCCGGGCCTGGAGAATGCCGAATTTGCACGCCTCGGCGGCCTGCACCGCAACACCTACATCAATTCGCCAACGCTGCTCGACCGAACGCTGACGCTGAAGTCGCGCCCGGGCCTGCGCTTTGCCGGTCAGATCACCGGCTGCGAAGGATACGTGGAGAGCGCCAGCATCGGCCTGCTCGCCGGGCGCTTCGCCGCCGCTGAGCGCAAGGGCGCGACTTTGGCCGCACCGCCAGCGACCACCGCATTCGGCGCGCTGCTGAACCATATCACCGGGGGGCACATCGTTTCCGACGATGAGCCGGGCAAACGTTCGTTCCAGCCGATGAACGTCAATTTCGGCCTGTTCCCGCCGCTCGATCCGGGAGCAATCACCAAGCCGGAGGGCGCCAAGCGCTTCCGTGGCAAGGAAAAGGCCGCTGCAAAGAAGCAGGCAACGGCGTCGCGTGCGCTCGCAGATTGCTCCGCATGGCTCGGCAAGTCCGCCTGACGGCGAATATCATACCAGAACACGAAACGGCCCGCTCGCGATGACGCCGGCGGGCCGTTTCTTTTGAATGGTGGATCTGTGAAGTCGCTACTCGCTCGCCTGCGCTGTAGGGGACGGTTCCGAGTCGGGCTGCGTGAATTCCGATTTCGGGTTGAAGCTGCCGAGCAGCCAGAGAGAAACTTCCGCCGCCTCGCCGGCGTTCTGGAACTCGAAGGCATTGTCCAGATAGGCAAAGTCGGGGAAATGCACGATCAGCCCACGGCCGGTCTCCGAGCTGTTCACCCGGACCTTTCCAGGCTGGATGACGTGGCAGACATAGTGCGTGCCATGCGATTGGATGAAGCCCGCCTTGCCGTCGTGCAGCCTCAGGAAGATCGCCTTCCGGTCCGCGGTGGAATGCAGCGCCCGGATCGCTTCATCCGGAAATGCGCGCCCGAATTCCACCATCGCAGAACCTGCATCGGGATTGTCCCAATCCCGCTCCGCACGAGCGTTCATCCACATGTAGAATGCGCCGGCCAGAACAATGACGGCGATGAGCAATAACCAAAGCATCCGCGGGCGCTCCCCTTCGCTCGGCATGACGCCGATAAACCGCTTCTATAGACTACGAGGCTTGTGCCAATTTGGCGTCCCGTCGGGCGCGCCGACGCGGAACGCATCGGGTTTTTACCGGGCAGCCGCTCCGCTACAGCCGTCTGCCTTGCCGCGCTAGAAGCGACGACGCCGAGCGGCACGCCACATCCACCATTGCCGTAGCCATTGCGCCGGGCGAATGGGCGCCTTCAAAAGTCCGGCGCCAGCCGCCTCGGCGCGATCGAAGATCGGCTCGGCCAACGCAAGCGGCACGAAGGCGGCAAAATTCGGCGGCGAGATCGCCGCCATCTGAGCCCGTGCCTTGGCCAGATGATCCCGCCCGAACCCAGAAAATGCCCTGATCGCCCGGCCGATACCGTCGCTATCTTTGCCGGCGACAAGCGTTTCCCGATCAAGGCCAGTCGCGCGCAGCAGCTCTGCCGGCAGGAACACCTGGCCGCGTCTCAGATGCAGCGGCAGCAGCATCAGGAGTCCGGCGACAGTCTGCGCCACACCGGCGTGACCGGCGGCTTCCGCGGATTTGGCCGCATTCTGTGGGTCGAGCACCAGCGACGAGAGCTGGATCAAGGCCGAAGCGGTCTCGCCGGCATAACCTTCGAGCGCCGAGCGGTCTTCCATGGGGTCGTCATAGAGATCGAAGATGCGGGCATCGATCATGTTCTGCAAGACCGAGACCGGCAGCCTGTGCTCGCGAATGCACTGCAGCAGCGCTTCAGCAAGCGGATGCCCCTCACCGGAGGCTGCGTCGTTGCCGATGAGATCGCGCCACCACTGCATGCGGATTTCGCCTGGAATCGGCTCATGCACGAGATCGCGAATTCGCGCGATCTCCGCGTTGAAGGCATAGAGTGCTGCGAGCGAGCGCTGCTTGTCGGCGGGGGCAAGCAGGCAGGCAAGATAGCGGTCGCGGTCCGTATCCCTGAGGTCGGCCAGGATCTGAGCGGAAATATCTTGCACGTGGTCTTCCCCGAATGCCCGATCAGACAGCAATCAGCGCGACGGCGACAGCACGCGATTCGGCCAGCATCACATTGTAGGTGCGAACCGCAGCCCCGGTGCTCATCGGATCCGACGATACATTGACGGCACGCAGCGCGGCCTTCAGGTCGGCGGGCAGCGGGCGGATGTCTTTACCGGTGCCGACCAGCAGCACTTCGATGTCTTTCGCCTCATCGATGACCCTGAGGAATTTCTCGACGGCCAGGGGATCGCCTTCGGCCGCGTCCCACGCATAGACGCCCGAGGGCAGCATCAGGATCGAGCCGCGATGCGACATGTCCGCAAAGCGAAAGCCGCCGTTGCCATAGGCATCGATCGGTGCGCGGCCCGGAAAATGCGCTTCGCGAATTTCAATACCCTTGGGCATTTCAAACTGTACCCTTTGCCGCGCCGGCAGCACCCGTATCCGCGCCGGACGCGTTTTCGTCCCCCGGAATGTGGTCCGTCCGCTTCCCGAAGAGGATGAGGATCGGGCCGGCGATATAGATAGAGGAGATCGTCCCGGCGACGACACCAAACAGCATGGTGATGCTGAATGAGCGAATGAGGCCGCCGCCGAAGAGATAGAGTGCAGCAAGCGCCAGAATGGTCGTCAGCGCCGTCAGGATCGTGCGCGAGAGTGTCTGGTTGATCGACGTATCGATCAGCACCGAAAGCGGCATGCGCCGATAGCGGCCGAGATTCTCGCGAATGCGATCGTAGATCACAACTGTATCGTTCAACGAATAGCCAACGATGGTGAGCACGGCGGCGATACTGCCGAGATTGAACTCGATGCCCGTCAGCACCAGGAACCCGATCGTCAGCAGCACGTCGTGCACGGTTGCGATAATCGCACCGACGGCAAAGCGCCACTCGAAACGCAGCCAGACATAGAGCAGGATCGCCACGAAGGAGATTGCGAGCCCAAGCGTTCCCGCGCGCGTCAGCTCGCCCGAAACAACCGGGCCAACCACTTCGACGCGGCGGAAGTCGTATTCCTCGGCCAGCTCCGCCCTGATGACGCTGGCTGCGGTCTGCTCGGCATTGTCGCCCGCTTCTTGAGACGGAACCCGCACCAGCACGTCCTCGCCCGAGCCCAGTTGCTGGACCTGGACCTCGCCAAAGTTCAGCTCGTCGAGGCGGGTGCGGAGGTCGGCGACGTCGACGGGACCGCCCTTGGAGTGCAGCTCGATGATCGAGCCGCCCTTGAAGTCCACACCCAGATTGAGCCCGATACCCGCAAGCAGGAGCACCGAGGCGGCCGACAAGGCGGCCATCAGGATGAACACCGGATTGCGGATCCGCATAAAACGGATGTCCAGATCGCTGAAGCGCCCGGTTCGAATGCCCTTCGGCAGGCGTTCCGACTTCCACTGCCGGAGCCAACGCTTCACAATCAGACGGGTCACCGTATAGGCGGTGAAAAGCGTCGTGACGCTGCCGATCGCGAGAGTGACGGCGAAACCGCGCACTGGCCCGGAACCGAGATAGAACAGGATGGCGCTGGCGATCAACATCGTCAGGTTCGCGTCGAAAATGCTGCTGAACACGCGAGAGAAGGCGTTGTTGATCGTGCGGAGCAACGGCTCGCCACCACGAACCTCCTCGCGAAGGCGCTCGTAGATCAACACGTTCGAATCGACCGCGACGCCGATCGTCAGGATGATGCCGGCAATCCCCGGCAAGGTCAGCGTCGCCCCTGACACGGAAAGCGCCGCGAGGATCAAGACGATATTCAAAGCGAGCGCGATGACGGCAAAGACACCGAAAACGCCGTAGAAGACGATCATCGAGGCGGCGACGGCGATCGCCGCGACAAGCCCTGCCTTGAGCCCATCGGCGATCGCGTCATCGCCGACACCAGGGCCGACCGTCCGCTCCTCGACGAAAGTCAGCGGTGTCGGGAGCGGTCCGGTCCTGATGAGGGCGGCAAGATCCGCAGCAGAGTCGGCCGGAAGCTCGGCGGAAATACGCGCCGTGTCGCCTTTGACGGCATCCGAAAGCTTGGGCGTTGCGGCAACCTGGCCATCAAGAACGATCGCAATCTTCGCCTCGGGCTGCTGCTCCGCGACGGCGGCAACCCGCTGCTGCGCGGCCGCCTCGAGCTTGACCGCGACCGACGCCGTATCGGCGCCGGCATCTGCTTCCGGCTGCGCGGCGACAAAACTGGCCGCTGCCAGCAATGGTTCCTTCTGGACCAGATAGGGAACCGGCGGATCGTCATAGGAATAGAGGACTTCTGCGCCCGCTGGCACCTGGCCATCGACGGCTCGCTCAACCGGCACGGACGTATCCAGCAATCTGAAAGTCAGATGTGCGCTTTGGCTGAGCAGATCTTTCAGTCGTTGCGGGTCGTCGAGCCCCGGCACCTGGACGATGAGCCGATCTTCGCCACGGCGCTGGATCAGCGGCTCCAGAACGCCAACTTCAGCGACGCGGCGACGCACCACATCGATAGACTGCGTAAGGGCCAGTGACAGCCGGTAGTCGATGCCTTCGTCGGTAAGGCGCAGGCGGACGAGTTCATCCTCGTCGGCGCTGTCAAACACAACTTCGGAAATCGACCCGGAGCCAAATCCGCCGGCATCGACCGGCGCCGTCAGTGTCTTCAGCTTATCGCGAGCGGCGGGGAGTTGCGCACGGTCCCGAACCCGGAACGAAATTGACTGACCTTCGCCCGATAGGCCGATATAGGCGATATCGGCATCGCGCAGGGATTTGCCGACTTCGCTGGCGACCGCTTCGAGCCTCTCGGCGACGATGTCGCTGCGCGCGGCCCGCAGCATGAAGTGCGAGCCTCCCTGGAGATCAAGGCCGAGCGCCACCTGGCGATGCGGCATCCAGGACGGTAATCCGGCTGCCTCTTCACGGCTCAGAACATTCGGCAACGCGAAGGCGATGCCGGCGAGTGCCACCAACCAGACGAGGATACGTTTCAACGGCGGAAATCTGCGCATGCGTCAAACGCTCCAGTTGTTCGTCGGATGGTGGCTGTCCGCGTCCCTTATTCTTTCACAGGTTCGCCTTTGACGCGAACTTCAGATACGCCGCCGCGAACGACGCGGATCTTCACGCCTTCGGCAATTTCGACTTCGAGTTCGTTGTCATCGACGACCTTCGTAACCTTGCCGACGATGCCGCCGCCGGTCACCACCTGATCACCGCGACGGATGTTCTTCAACAGCTCCTCGCGGCGCTTCATCTGGGCGCGCTGCGGACGGATGATCAGGAAATACATGACAACAAAGATCAGCAGGAACGGCAGGATGGACATGAGAATGTCCGCGCCGCCGGTGGAAGGGGCACCGGCTGTCTGCGCAAAAGCTTCGGTAATGAACATCGATCACTCCTTGAGTTCAAATATCGGCGGTTCCTCCGCACCAAATCGGCCGGAATATAGGGGCGCGCGGCCGCTCTGCAAAGCGGCGGCACCCTTACCCGTTCCTGTGCCTCTGACACAATTTGCACAAGAGGAGAACCCCCCGCACGGGGCTCTGCGGCCTTTTCCAGCGCAAACCTGCGTGCTACCGGGTGTCTGTTGACGGTAGCGTCGCAATTGCGGGGCAATCGCGTGCCGTTTCAGGCGCCCCGTTTTCATTGCAGTGCGACCAAATGATTGATTCAGTTGTTGGAGATAGACATATGCCGGATGCAAAGATCGACGTTCTCATCAGGGAAATGCAGAAGCTTTCCGCGGCGATCGAGCGCATGGCCGGTCCAGCCGCAGCAAGCAATGACTGGGACGGCGCCGAATGCTTCGTCTGGGCTCCAGCCACACATCACCTGCAACCGGTTGCCAAGCCCAACCGTATCGAGTTGTCGCTGATATCAGGAGTGGATCACGTCCGTGACATCCTGCTCGACAACACGCTGCGCTTCGCCGAAGGTTTTCCTGCCAACAACGTTCTCCTGTGGGGCGCCCGTGGCATGGGCAAGTCTTCGCTGGTGAAATCCGTGCATGCGCAGGTCGCCCGCGATACCGGCGTCGCGGTCAAGCTCGTCGAGGTGCATCGGGAAGACATCGCCACCCTGCCCGCGCTGATGGACATCCTCAAGACCGCACCGGTGCCCGTGATCGTCTTCTGCGACGACCTGTCCTTCGATCATGACGACACGTCCTACAAATCGCTGAAGGCCGTACTCGATGGTGGCGTCGAAGGTCGGCCGTCGAACGTGCTGCTCTACGCGACATCGAACCGGCGCCATCTGCTGCCGCGCCACATGATGGAAAACGAGCAGTCGACCGCCATCAATCCTTCCGAAGCGGTCGAGGAAAAGGTGTCGCTGTCCGACCGCTTCGGGCTGTGGCTCGGCTTCCACAAGTGCAGCCAGGAAGACTACCTTGCCATGGTCGATGGTTATGCAAAGCACTATAGCTTCGCCGTCGAGGCCGAGACCCTGCATGCGGAAGCGCTCGAATGGGCGACGACCCGCGGCGCAAGGTCCGGCCGCGTCGCCTGGCAATTCATTCAGGACCTTGCCGGACGCATGCGCCATCGACTGGACGCATAGGCCTTAGCGATCGGATCGCTGGCCAAATCTGCTCGACCATGGACAAAAAATACCGCCCGCCGAAATCCGGCGGGCGGTATCTGATTCTTAGGCTTCCTACAGCGCCGCGCGTCTTCTCAGACGCGCAAAGGTCGCTGTAGCACTTTGATTTTCTGCATGTCTTTGTCCTTAGATCGAGGTCGATTTAAGGAGACATGCAGTAGATCCAGTCAGACCCGGAGGCCGGACTATTCGAGGAAGGTCGAAGGGTTCACCGCGGTCGCATTCTTGCGCACCTCGAAGTGCACCTGCGGCTGGCTGGCGCGACCGGTCATGCCGGAAGCCGCGAGCGTCTGGCCGCGCTGTACCTTCTGGCCGCGCTGAACCTTGAGCTCGGAAGCGTTGCCGTAGACCGTGACCGTGCCGTCGTCATGGCGGACCAGGACAGCGTTGCCGAGCTCCTTCAGGCTGCTGCCCGAGTAGATGACGACGCCGTTCTCCGCCGCCTTGATCGGCGTGCCCTCAGGCACCGAGATGTTGATGCCGTCGTTGCGGTTGCCGTCGACGTTGGCGCCGTAGCCGGCGACCACTGCGCCGCGAACAGGCCAGCGATATTTGCTGATCCCGGTCGACTTCGGCGAGTCCTCATCGACATCCGCCTTGAGCGCAGCAACGTCCGTAACGCTCTGCTTGGCGGCCGGCGGCTGGTATTCTGCCGGCTTACCTTTTTCGAGTGAAGCAACCTGCGGCTGCTCAGTCTTCTTGCTCGGAACCGATGCGGTTTTGACCTGGTCCCGCGCGGCACCCGCCGCGCCCGGCAGCTGCAGCGTCTGGCCGACGCGGATCGATTCTGCGCTCAGACCGTTCGCCTGCTTGAGGGCTGCGACAGACACGCCCGTCGTCTTGGCAATGCGATTGAGCGAGTCGCCGGGCTTCACGGTGTAGGTGCCGCCGCCACTGCCTTCGCCGTTCGTTGCCGGCTTGCCCGCAACGACATCCGTCTTGCCAGCGTTCTTGTCGCGAGACTGGGCGGAGCCCGGCAGGATTGCAACGTCGCGCTGATCGTTGGGCAAGGGCGAAGGCTGGCGCTTGCTACCATCGAGACCAGCGATCGAGTTGGTCGCAGCCCCCTTCGCAGGGCTACCGACGGAACCAAAGGTCGGGATGACCAGGCGCTGGCCGGTTTCGACCTGAGCAGCCGATTGCAGACCGTTGGCCTTCAGAATTTCCTTCTCGGGAACGCCGAAGCGCTTGGAGAGAACTGCGACGTTGTCGCCGGGCCGAACCATGATCGTCGGCGCATTCTGCGTCGTCCAGCCGCTCTTGCTTGCGGTTTCGTTGACGGCCGCCGGGAGCGTCTGCTGCGTCGCGATTGCCGCCTGCTGACGAGCAGCGGGGAACGGCTGCGCTTCTGGACGCTGACGCGTCGTCGCGCTCGGATCGGCCAGGGTCGTGCGCTGGACGGAGATCGGCGTTGACGCACCACGGGCAGCCGATACCGGAGTGGAAGCGGTATTCACTGGATCATAGCCACCCTGCGCGCTTGCAGTCGGATAGGGTTGGCCGAGAGCACCGTTATCCGCCGGAGAAGCTGCCGCCATCTGGCCGACAGCCACGTCGCCACGCGGAACCGGCGTCGCATCGCGCGGAATTGAATTTGTGGTGATGTTGTCCGACCGGGAGAACAGGCCGTCAAATCGGCTGGCATCCGAACTGCAGCCCGTTGCGGCGCCTGCTAGCAGGACCGCCACGCACAGGCGGATCGTGGACTTTCCAACCCCGGGAGATACAAACTGACGCATGACGCTTACCCACTCCGAACGCAACTCGATGTGGGATGATTAAAGCGTATTAGAGTTACCGCCCGGTTAAGGTCAGCACCACCAAAGGACTAATTTGACGAAACGCTAACCATAGGCCAGGCCGGCCATCTGAGAATGCCGATCGGCCTGGCCGCACGCCGTGAGCGTCCCGCCACGCTTCGCGGGCGCAGAAGCCCCGCGTGCGGCAATCGCGAGAACCTAGCTCAGTTCGGAATAGAGACGCTCGATTTCCGAAACGGAATGCCGCTCCGTTGGTTCATCTTCATAGCTGATGCTTGTCAGATCCCAGGCAAAAATCGGACGCCCCTCGGGACGGACGGGGGTTTCGGACTGAGCGGTCTTGTCTTCTTCAAGCAGGACACTCACCAGCGTCTGGAACGTGGTATCGCCGTCGGCGCCGCTCGCCTGTTCATATTCAAGCGACCGCAGACCGGCGACGGCGGCTTCACGCGTCCCAAAATAGCGCAGGCTGTCCTGATCTTCGGGACGAAGGCTGTCGTAGTAGTCGATGAAGTTCTTGTAGTAGCCCTCATGATCCCCGGCATCGAGAAATTTGCCGAAGGCCTGGTATTCGCGCAACGCCAGCTGCGAAGACAGGCGGTTGTTCCACTCGTCGCGGCTGAGCGCCGGCTGTCCGTCCGATGCCTTCTTCGTCTGGCTGAGATAGAGCAGAGCATCGGCGGAAAGCGAGATGCGCGGAGTGGGGTCGAAGAGACTCGCCGCGAGCGCCTGTGCGGACTGTTCGTCCTTGCCGGCGGAATTCGCCTGGCCGGCGTTGCGCCCTGCAAGATTATTCAGCCCGTCGCCCGATGCTGCGGCCGTCAGCCTGTTCGCGATCTGCATTTGCCGTCTCCGTCAATCTCACGATCCGGCAACAACATCCCAGTCGTGCAAGAGCGACGACTCGCGGGCGGAACCTATCGTGCACTGGAGGGGTATGGCGCGAAGCTTGCGCGAGGCTGGACGCGGTTAAGAATTCCTTAACGCACCAAAGTGCCGGCGGAGATGTTCGGCAGCGGCCGTATCACAGGAACGACGCGAGCTGCGGCACGATCGGAAGGTAAGGCGCATCAAACAGATCCTCGCGATCGAAGCGGCTTCCCGTTCGGTTGACCCGAACGACCCGGCAATGAGTCTCACTCATCATGATCGGCACCACCAAGGTTCCGCCTGAGACGAGATGATCGGAAAACATGCGCGGCAGGCTATTGAAGGCAGCGGTGATCAGGATGCGGTCGAACGTACCCTCGCCCGGCACCCCGGCGCTGCCATCGGCATGGCGAACGATCACGTTGCGAACGCCTGATTTCTCAAGGTTTTTCTGGGCCGTACCGACGAGTGTCTGATAGCGGTCGATCGTCAGGACGCGTTCAGCCACACGCCCCATCACAGCTCCGGTAAAGCCGCTGCCGGTACCGACCTCGAGGATGCGCTGTCCTGTCTTCAGGTTCAGACAATGCAGCAACCGCACCGCAAAATCATAGCCTTCCATGAACGAGCCGCACTCGAGCGGAATCGTCCGCTGCGAGTAGGCCTCGGCCTGATATTGCGGCGGCGCGAACTGGCCGCGCGCGGTCTGCTCGACCGCCTTGAGGAGGTCATGATTGATGATGCCGGCGGCGCGCAGCCGTAGCACCATCTTGGCAAAGCCTTCCTGTTCCGAAACGCGCGCGCTCAATCAATGAGCCCCTTCGTTCAAAGCCCGCATCAGACGGTCCTGGACGCTATAGTCCGTCAAGTCGAGCTTGAGCGGCGTCACCGAGATGTGATTCTCGCGCAGAGCGTGAATGTCGGTTCCGGCGCGAAAATCGCCGAACCGCTCGCCGAAGCGCAGCCAGAAGTAGGGAAAACCACGGCCGTCCGTCCGCTCATCGATCGACAGGCCAAAGTCGAGCTTGCCTTGCGACGTTACCTCGATCCCGGCAACGGTGTCAGCCGAGCAGTTCGGGAAATTGACGTTGAGAAACGTGCCATCGGGCAGGTCCACGGCCATCATTTTGCGGATCAGGCCCGGCGCGTGTGTCTCCACCACATCCCAAGGCACAGCCTTGCCGACGGCGTGGTGATAGGCCTGGCTGAGCGCGATCGCGCGAATACCCTGCAACGTGCCCTCGATAGCGCCCGCAACCGTGCCGGAATAGGTCACGTCATCGGCCATGTTGGCACCGATGTTGACGCCGGAGAGCACGAGATCAGGCTTGCGATCCAGCACCTTGCGAACCGCCATGATGACGCAATCCGTCGGCGTGCCCCGGAGGGCAAAGCGCTTCTCGGCGATCTGCCGGAGCCGCAGCGGCTCCGACAGGGTCAGCGAATGCGCCAAACCGCTCTGGTCCGCTTCGGGTGCCACGACCCAGACATCGTCCGAGATCGTCCTGGCGACCCTTTCGAGCACAGCGAGACCTTCAGCATGAATGCCGTCATCGTTTGTCAGCAGGATCCGCATGGTTGCCGTCCTTCCCTTGACGTCCGCTCAGACGGCCTTCTCGATGCGCGTCTGGCCGCCCATATAGGGCACCAGCACATCCGGCACCGATACCGAACCGTCTTCGTTCAGATAGTTTTCGATGACGGCGATCAGCGCGCGCCCGACGGCGACACCGGATCCGTTCAACGAATGAACGAAGCGCGTGCCCTTGTCTTCCTTGGTGCGGTAGCGGGCATTCATCCGGCGGGCCTGGAAATCGCCGCAGACCGAGCAGGACGAAATCTCGCGGTAGGTATCCTGTCCCGGCAGCCAGACCTCCAGATCATAGGTCTTGCGTGCACCGAAGCCCATGTCGCCGGTGCAGAGCGTCATGACACGGTAGTGCAGACCCAAGCGCTTCAGCACCTCTTCCGCACACGCCGTCATGCGCTCGTGCTCATCCACCGAAGTTTCGGCATCGGTGATCGAAACCAATTCGACCTTGTTGAACTGGTGCTGGCGCAGCATGCCGCGGGTGTCGCGACCGGCCGAACCCGCCTCCGAGCGGAAGGACGGCGTCAGCGCGGTGAAGCGCAGCGGCAGCTTTTCGCCTTCGAGGATCTGCTCGCGAACGATGTTGGTGAGCGGCACTTCTGCAGTCGGGATCAGCCAGCGTCCGTCCGTCGTGCGGAACAGGTCTTCGGCAAATTTCGGCAGCTGTCCCGTACCGTACATCGCATCGTCGCGCACGAGGAGCGGCGGCTGCACTTCGGTGTAGCCGTGTTCCTGGGTGTGCAGGTCGAGCATGAACTGGCCGAGCGCACGCTCGAACCGGGCCAGCTGGCCTTTCAGGATCGTGAAGCGCGAGCCGGAAATGCGGGCAGCCCCTTCGAAATCCATGAGGCCGAGCGCCTCGCCGATCTCGAAATGCTCGCGCGGCTGGTGATTCCAGGTGGGCTTGTTGCCGACCACGCGCTTGACGACGTTGCCGGTCTCATCTTCGCCGACCGGAACGTCCTCGAGCGGGATGTTCGGAATGCGGGAGAGCGCGTCGTTGAGCTCTGTTTCCACCTTGCGGCTGTCTTCCTCAAGCGCCGGCATGGCGTTCTTGAGTTCGGCCACCTCGGCCTTCAGTTTTTCGGCAAGCTCGGCGTTCTTCTGCGCCATAGCGGCGCCGATGTCCTTGGACGCAGCGTTGCGGCGCGACTGCATGTCCTGCAGCGACTGAAGGATCGTGCGGCGGCGTTCGTCGAGGGCGATCAGCGACGCCGACAAAGGCTCCGCGCCCCGCTTCGCCAGGGCGGCGTCCAGCATCTCGGCATTTTCACGGATCCATTTAATATCAAGCATTGTCGTTCCACGCGTTGGTCAACTCACGGCGCGAAATCTCGAATGCTCAGCCCTTGGCGGGGCCGACCTCTCCGGAAGATCCTTCCTGCGACTCGGCAACTTCGCTCTTGAGCGCGTCCGCTGCCCGCTGTCTTTCGATGAGTCGCGCCGTATAGATCGAAATTTCGTAGAGAAGGATGGCTGGCAGTGCAAGGCCGATCTGGGAAACGGGATCGGGCGGCGTCAAGATGGCTGCGACGAAGAACGCAATGACGATCGCGTACTTTCGCTTATCCTTGAGGCCCTGGGAAGTGACGAGCCCGACGCGCGCAAGCAACGTCGTCACCACCGGCAACTGGAAGACGAGGCCGAAAGCGAAGACCAGCGACATGATCAGACTCAGGTATTCCGATACCTTTGGCAGGAGCTGGATTGCCACCTGCCCTTCGCCGCCGCCCTGCTCCATGGCCAGAAAAAACCACATAACCATGGGCGTGAAGAAGAAATAGACCAGGGCGCCCCCCATGAGGAACAGTATCGGCGACGCGACCAGGAATGGCAGGAAGGCAGCGCGTTCGTTCTTGTAGAGGCCTGGGGCGACAAACTTGTAGATCTGCGCGGCGATCACGGGAAAGGCGATGACCATAGCGCCGAACATCGCCACCTTGATCTGGGTAAAGAAGAATTCCTGCGGGGCCGTATAAATCAGCTCGACATTGCGATGGTTCAGGCCGGCCCAGCCCACTGCCCATTTGAACGGCAGCACCAAAAGGTTGAAGAGGCCCTTGGCAAAGTAGAAGCAGACGAGGAACGCCATGAAGAACGCGCCGACGGCCCACATCAGGCGTCTGCGCAATTCGATCAGATGCTCGATCAGCGGCTGCGGCCGGTCCTCGATATCGCCGCTCATGCTTCACCTTTCTTGCGCGTGCTGGCGCGCGGCTTGGACGTCTTGGTAGCCGGCTCGGCTGTTGCGGGCTTCGACGACTTCTTCTCGGCCACCGCCTTTGCGGGTGCCTTTGCCGGAGTTTTGGGCGCAGCCGCCTTTGGCGTTGCAGATTTCTTTGCCACCGGTGCCGGATCGGCCTTCGCCTTTGGCATCCGCTTGGGCTTTTCAGCCGGGACGGCAACCTCGGCGCGCTCGAGCTGACGAGTGGCAGAGCCTACGGCCGCAGCGGCGACCGCATCTGCGGGCTTCGCTTCCGCGACAGCTACCGGAGCGGCCATGACCGGCCCCGCAGTCGCGGGCTCGGTGGTACCCGTTGTGGCGGGCTTGTCAGGCGTCGCAGCCTTCTGCAGGTCCGATTTGATATCGTTGCCGATCTGGCGAAGCGGATTCATCGCATCCCTGAGCGCATTGGCCGGGTTGAGACTTTGCGCATCGCTGATCGTTTTTCGGACGTCGTCCAGATCCGCTTCGCGCAACGCTTCATCGAACTGCTGACGGAACTCGGAGGCCATGCCACGCAATTTCGTGGTCATGCGCCCGAATGCCCGCAGCATCGGCGGCAGATCCTTCGGCCCAACAACGACAATGAGAACGATTGCAATGACGACAAGCTCGGTCCAGCCGATATCAAGCATTTGATATGTCCTGCAAATCCATGATCCAGCCCGCCTGGCATCAATGCCAGCCGGGCCCTACGGACGCTTGATCGTTAGCGAACTTCGTCTGACTTGTGGTCGACCGTCTTGTTGTCGATCGTCTTGTCAGCCGAACCGGCGTCGTCCTCGCTCATGCCCTTCTTGAAGTTCTTGATGCCTTTGGCAACGTCGCCCATCAATTCCGGAATCTTGCCACGACCGAACAATAGCAGGACCACCGCCAAAAAGATTAGCCAGTGCCAGATGCTTAAGGACCCCATGCTCTTACTCCCTTGAGGCTCTCATCAAAATTAAGAGCCTGCCACATGTCAAATTTCAGGCGTGCCACGGACAATCGCGCCTTGCGATCGACCCTAAGACGTTGATGCGTCTTTTTCAAACAGCAATATATCCCGCTCGTTAACCGAAAGCATTACGTCACGCAATCCTTGCGGCAATTGGTCCGCGCGGATACGGGCGCGCACAATGTCCTCGCAGCCCGGCACGGCCAGTTCCAACAACTCCACCACACCGATGAACCGGCGGGAAACGATGCGCGCAGGCGTGTCGCCATTCTCCTCGCCGACGCGCACCCCGGAAAGCCGCACCGCGACCGAAACGCGCTCCCCTTCGCCGTGGCGCCCGGCCGCTACGGTGCCGACCGGCGTATCGACGCGGCCATTGTGAACCTGCGCATTGAACACGTTGATTTCCGAGAAGAAACCGGCCGCAAAGAGGTTTCTCGGATGGCGGTAAAGCTCATCTGCCGTACCAACCTGGACAAGTCGCCCATCTTGCAGCAGCGCAATTCGATCGGCCATGCGCATCGCTTCTTCCGCATCGTGGGTGACGACGATCGCCGTCGCCCGGGTCTCTCTGAGGATAGCGAGCGTATCGGCGCGGATCGAATCCTTCAGACGCGAGTCGAGGCCGGAAAACGGTTCATCCATCAGAAGCACGGCAGGACGCGGCGCAAGCGCGCGCGCAAGCGCCACACGCTGCTGCTCGCCGCCGGAAAGCACGTGCGGGTACTGGTTAGCGTAGTGGGAGAGCCCCACACGCTCGAGTGCCGCGTCCGCCTGGTTCAGGGCTTCCTTCTTTGGAATCGCCGTCAGGCCAAAGCGGACGTTGTCGCGAATGGACATGTGCGGGAAGAGCGCGAAATCCTGGAACATCAGCCCGACACCGCGTTTTTCGGGCGGCAGGAAAACCGTGGGGCCGGAAATCTCCTGGCCATTGAGCAGAAGGCGTCCCGTGCTCTGCTTCTCGATCCCTGCGGCGATACGCAGCAAGGTCGTCTTGCCGGACCCAGACGGACCGAGCAGGCAAAGGACCTCGCCGGCCTTGGCCGCCAGGCTGACGCCCTTGATCGTTTCCTTGGCGTGATAGCTGTGATGAATATCTTCGAAGGCCAGGCTCGCCGCGAAGGATACACCCGCCGTCCGTCGCGTTGTCATGACGGGAGCGTCCTGCGGATCTGAAACCATGCTTGCATTCCTTGACACCAGTCGCGCCCGCTGAAACGGCCGGGCGCCAGGGAAAGCCGATATCCCCATTCAGGTTTTAATCAGCTTCTTCGCCCTTCGGTGTCAAGAGCCCCAGTTCTTCAAGGTCCAGCTGGGTGATGGGGTCTTCGTTCTCGGCAAGTTCGTCTTCGCCTACCGGAACGGGAATATTGAGATTGGACGGCACGCGGCCGGAAAGCAGCCCCGCCCCCTTCAGCTCCTCGATACCCGGCAGGTCGCGCAGTTCTTCGAGACCGAAGTGATCGAGAAAATCGCGGGTGGTGCCGAAGGTGACTGGCCGGCCCGGCGTGCGCCGGCGTCCCCTGAAGCGGACCCAGCCCGCTTCCATCAGCACGTCGAGCGTGCCCTTCGACGTCTGAACCCCGCGGATATCCTCGATCTCCGCGCGGGTCACCGGCTGGTGGTAGGCAATGATGGAAAGAACTTCGAGCGCAGCGCGCGAGAGCTTGCGGACCCCCTGTTCGTCGGTCTGCACGACGAAGGAGAGATCGGCTGCCGTGCGGAAAGCCCAATGGTCGGCGACCTGAACCAGGTTGACGCCGCGCGTCGCGTAGAGCGCCTTCAGCCGCATCATGATGCGACCGACATCGGCACCAAGCGGCAGGCGACTTTCGATATAGGTCTCCGACACCGGCTGCGCCGAAGCAAACACCAGGGCTTCCGCGATCCGCTCGGCTTCCTGCTCCATCCGAGGATCGAAGGTCGGCGTCGCTCCGATCTCATCGTCCTCGTCGGAAGCTTCGGGCACGTACTTTTGGGCTTCAGCCACGGGCTGCCTCCATTTCGGCAAGCGTCTCCGCATCGATCGGGTTCGGTCCGCGCCGAAGATAGATGGGCGCAAAGGCCTCTTCCTGGCGGATCTCCAGCCGGCCCTCGCGAACCATCTCGAGCGAAGCTGCGAAGGAACTGGCGATCGCCGTTGCCCGCTCCTTCGGCGTCGTCATGTAGCGGATGAGAAAATGATCGAGCGCTGTCCAATCGTCGAGACCGCCGATCATGCGCGCCAGTATCAGGCGCGCGTCGGCAAGCGACCACACATGGCGCTTCTCGATCGTCACCTGCGTGATCGCCTGACGCTGACGCAGGCTCGCATAGGCGCTCAGGAGATCATAGAGCGAGGCATCGAAGCCGGACTTCTTCTCGGTGACGATATGTTCCGGGGCACCGCGAACGAAGACATCCCGGCCGAGCCGGTTTCTATTGATGAGCCTTGTTGCCGCCTCACGCATCGCCTCCAGGCGTTTCAGCCGGAAAGCCAGGGCCGAGGCCATTTCCTCGCCCGTTGGACCGTCGTCCTTCGCCTGTTGTGGGATCAGCAGGCGCGATTTCAGATAGGCAAGCCATGCCGCCATGACGAGATAGTCGGCGGCAAGCTCGATGCGGATGCTGCGCGCCCGCTCGATGAAGGCGATATATTGCTCGGCGAGTGCAAGTACGGAGATGCGCGAAAGATCGACACGCTGGCTGCGGGCAAGATGAAGCAAGAGATCGAGCGGGCCTTCGAAACCGGCAAGATCAACCACCAGCGCTTCTTCATGCAGCCCGCGCTCTGAAGTCTCTTCCTGCCACAGGGGCTCCATCGGCGCCTTCGACGCAGGCTTGCCTTGTCTTTCGCCCGCATTGCTCACTGACAGTCCAATCCTTTCCTGCCGGCCGCGCCTACCTTACACCGTCGCGAACTGGCCGTTAAACTCTGTCCGTAGATCGCTTTCGCTCGCATCGTCAGGCGCCCGGAACGCCGCTTCGACAGCCTTCGCCCGACGCAGGCTCTCGCCGGCGAGAACCGGCACCACGTCGGCGACGGCCTTCATTTCTTCCATTATGCCATGACAATGCAAGACGAGATCAAGCCCCGCGGCGATGATGTTGCGCGCGCGAGTGGTCATGTCGCCGGCCAGCGCGTTCATCGAGACGTCGTCCGACATCAAAAGACCGTCGAAACCGATGTGACCGCGAATGATCTCGCGCACCACCTTCGCCGAGGTTGTCGCCGGATTGTCCGGGTCGATCGTAGTGAAGACCATGTGCGCCGACATCGCCATCACCTCGTCCTTCATCGCAACGAAGGGCAGGAAGTCGCTGGCGGCAAGCTCTTCGAAAGTAGCCCTGACCACAGGCAGATTGTGGTGCGAGTCGACGAAGGTGCGGCCGTGACCGGGCATGTGCTTCATGACAGGCAGCATGCCGCCGGCCTTCAACCCCTCGCCCATCGCGCGGCCGATCGCCGTTACGGCCTCAGGGGCGTGACCATAAGCGCGATTGCCGATGACGTCGTGGCTGCCGGGCACCGGCACATCGAGCACCGGCAGACAATCGACCGTGATGCCGAAGCGCATCAGGTCGAAGGCGTGGAGGCGTCCCATCAGCCAGGCAGCACGCAGACCGAGCTCCCGGTCGCGGCGATAGATTTCGCCGATCGCCGCGCCATTCGGGTATTGCTGGACGAGCGGTGGCCGAATGCGCTGCACGCGCCCGCCTTCCTGGTCGATGAGCACAGGCGCGTTCGGATTGCCGATGCTGTCGCGAAGTGACGCCACCAGATCGGAAATCTGCTGCTCCTCGCCGATATTGCGCCCGAACAGGATGAAGCCCCATGGCCGCTCGCCGGCAAAGAACTGGCGTTCGTCTTCGTTAAGAGAAAGGCCCTTGCAGCCCGAGATAAATGCTTTTGATTCGCTCATTGAGAAAGCATAGAGCGGGCGCCGCCCGGCGCGAAGCCACAAAGACGAAGCCCCGTCGTTCATGCACAAGGCCATGGGGCAAACGAAAACCCTGAAATGCGAAGGGCGCGGCCTATGAGCCGCGCCCTTCTCAACTCTATCCGTTGTGCCCGGCTTACTTGGTCACCAGGCAGCTTCCGCCAGCGCCCTTGTACTTGGAGCACAGGGCAATTGCCTCTTCCTTGGAGCCGGCCGGGATGCGGACACGATAGTAGGTGCCCTTGCCGGCGATCTCCGCCTTGCGGATATCGACGCCACGGCCGCCAATGACGCTGCCGAACTTGCTGGAAAGGCTGTTGTAGGACTTCTGTGCTTCGGCTTCGGACGGCAGGGATGCGACCTGGATGAAGTATCCGCCGGTCGGAACCGATGCGGTTGCAACCTGCTGCGCCGGCTGGGCTTCTGCAGTGGCAGCCGCCGGCTCTTCGGCCGGACGCACGTTGCTGCGCTCGGTAGCAGTGCCGGCAACATTAGCCGGCTGCTCGACCGGACGCGCCTGCGGCGTTGGCGCCTTGTCGCCTGTTGCCGTCGTCGTCACGCTGCGAACCGGAACCTGTTCGATATCGGCATTGCCCGTTGCGGCAAGCGCTACCTGATCGACATTGGCCGATGCCTGACCGGCAGCAGTGACGTCAGCCGAAGCGACTTCCTTCGAGGGCGCTTCCGGCAGCGGCTGCGTCGCGCCGGCGACATCGGTCGCGGGTGCGGCAACCGGCTCTTCACGAGCAACCAGCGTGCCATCCGGCTTGACGATCATCGTGCGCACCTTGCGCGGTGCGACGGCCGGTGCCTTGTCTTCTTCCTGAGCGGCAGTCTGGGCGCCGCCATCCGGCAGCAAGCGAGCGCCGTCCTCGTCATCCGCCGGCAGGTTGGCCTGCAGGCCGTCCGAGTCGTCGCTGCCTTCGAGCGGCAGCGTTTCCGGCGTCAGCGTCTTCTGAACGACGTCCATCGGCTCTTCGGTCGAAGAAACCAATGCTTCCTGCTGCGGCGCTCCGGCTTGGGCTCCAGCGACGCGATCGTAAACGGCCTTGTCCTGGTTCGGTACGGTCTTGCCGCCCTTTTCTTCCGGCACGACCTTAACCGGTCCCTTGTCGGCGAGAATGATCTTGGGACCCTCGGCAGAGGTTACCGCACCACTGCCGCCCATCCAGGCGTAGACAGCCGCACCACCGAGAATGATGACGCCAGCAACGCTTGCCGCGAGCAGCATCGTGCGCTGCGACCGCCGACCCGAGCCGTAGTCGCGATAGTCGCCCGCATCGTCCTGGCTCTGCACCGGGGAAACCCGCTCGGCATCACGCGTCGGCGACTTCCGTTCGGTTATGGAGCGGCGGAAGTCCTCTTCCATCGCCTTTTCGAATTCGTCGAAATCGTCGAGCGCGCCGCCTCCGAACGACGGATTTGCATTTGCTGCCGGGGTCGGACGAGCCACTTCGGCCTTTTCAACCGCGGCCGGACGGGGATCCTTGGCGGCCGGAGCCGGCGTGCCGAACAGCTGCGCCATTTCCGCATCGATATCGAGATCGTAGTCTGCCGGATAGGCGACCGGCTTTTCCGTTTCGATAACCGGCAGCTGCGGCACATCCATGTCGGCGATCGGCGCAACGCCATTCTCGGCTTCGGCGATCATCGAGGGATCGAAGGGCAGCGTGCTTTCAGGCTGCACGTCCTGCTGCTCCACCGGGGCCGGAGCCACGAAGGTTTCGACGGAACGTTCCGGTTCACGCTGCGGAGCAACCGCCTCGATGACCGGCTGCGCAGCAGCCTGCGGCACGACCGCAGGTGCGACGGCAATCGGTTCGGTCGGTCCGAGGTCCGCAAGATCGAGCTTCAGTGCGGCATCGGAGAGCTCCATTTCGAAGTTCTCGATGTCGAAGCCCGGCTCGTTCTCCGGTTCTGCAACGGGCTGGACCGGCTGGGCAGCCTCGACAACCGGCGTAACGGCAGGCGTGGCGACTGCGGCAGCTGCGGGTGCCGCAACAGGCGCTGCCTGCGTCACGAGCGGACCGGCGAAGGCGCGCTGCTGGCTGGCGCCCGAGGGCGAAGCAACAGGCGTCGCCCGGCTGAAGGTCGGCGTAAAGGGATAGGGGCTCTTCTTCGCCGGCGGCGCAACCGTGTTTACCGGGGCGGCTGCGGGAGCAACGACCGGCTGTTGCGTGGCGTGAAGGGCAGGATGAGACTGCACGGCAGCGGCAACCACGGCGGTCACCGGCGGAACCGGGAAGCGCTCGATATCCGCAAGGAGATCGTCCCGGGCAATGTCATGGCCCGCGGGCTCTTCCGGGATTGTCTCGCTCACGTATACGGCCTCGTCCACGCGCTCCTCCGGAGCGACGTCGAGGTTGGCAACGTCAAGGTTGGCAACCTCAAGGCTCGGCTCGTCGTAAATCGGGAACGGCTCGGGGACAGCAGCGGGCTCGGACCAAGCCGTCGACAATTCTGCGGCCGGTGCCTGCCAGTCGTCGACTACCTGTTCCTTCGCCTCAGATACCGGCTCTTCTTCGAACGGCAACAGATCGGCTTCGCCGAGCGACAGTTCGAGCTCGCGCTCCAGATCGAACGCCGGCTCATCGGCGACAAATTCCGTGCTATCGACTTCGGCACCCTGAGGGGCGGCCGAGAACGACTGCACTTCGACAACCTGCTCCGGTTCCTCTTCGGCGACAGCGGCCGGTGCTGCGACCGGCTCGGGCTGACGGAATATCGGCGCCTCGTACTCTTCCGCGAATTCGGCTACCGGCTCGATCCGGGCCTCTTCGACCGGCTGCGGCGCCGAAGCCGGCTCCACAACAGGCTGCTGCCCAGCACGGGGTGCATCGTAGCTGTCGAAAGCGCGAAGGAGTTCGTCTTCGAGATCGAAGGCGGGTTCCTGACGGACCGCCTCCTGATGTCGCTGCAACTCTTGCAATTGCTGTACGGCCGGACGGGCATCGTAACCGACGATCCGGGCGAGTTCGGCCAACGGATCATCGTCTGCCAATACATCGAATTCAGCCGGCCCGCTTCGTGCGAATTGTTTGTCTGCCATGCTCTCCACTCACAATTGCCTGTATTTATGTGCCAGTGCATTGTGGGAAAATGGTGACAATACTTATCGCATTTCCTCCGGTGCGGAGGTGCCTGTAATAGACAGGCCGGACTTCAATACCGAAGCGACAGCATGCACCAGCCCGAGTCTGGCAGTACTTAATTGTCTATTTTTATCGTTAACAAAACGTAATTCCGGATTCTCTTTACCTTTGTTCCAGTGTCCGTGGAAGGCAGCGGCAAGATCGTACAGGTAAAACGCGATACGATGCGGCTCCTGAGCCAGTGCCGCGGCCTCGATCACGCGCGGATATTCTGCGAGCTTGGCAACGAGCTGAAGCTCCGTCGGATCCTCGATCTGCCCCTGAACCGCACCGGCGAAATCAAGCGATTCGATGTCCAGATCCGGGAACGCGTCCACCGCCTGGCGGAACACAGACCGGCAACGCGCATGCGCATATTGCACGTAAAAGACCGGATTATCCTTGGACTGTTCTGTAACCTTGGCAAAGTCGAAGTCGAGCGGCTCGGAATTCTTCCGGTAGATCATCATGAAACGAACCGGATCACGGCCGACTTCATCGACGACTTCGCGCAGCGTGACGAAATCGCCGGAGCGCTTCGACATCTTCACCGGCTCACCGTCGCGGAAGAGCTTGACCAATTGGCAGAGCAGAACCGTAAGTTTCGACGAACCGCCAGACACGGCGCGCGCCAGCGCCTCGAGCCGCTTGACGTAACCGCCATGGTCGGCGCCCAGCACATAGATCATCTCGTCAAAGCCGCGGTCGAACTTGTCCTTGAAGTAGGCGACGTCAGCGGCGAAGTAGGTGTAGCTTCCGTCCGACTTGATCAGCGGCCGGTCGATATCGTCACCGACCTCCGTCGAGCGGAACAGCGTCTGCTCGCGATCTTCCCAATCCTCCGGGAGCTGCCCCTTCGGCGGCGGCAACGTACCCTTGTAGACGTGCCCCTTGAAGGTCAGGTCGTTGATTGCCGTACGAATCGCAGCCGCCCCATTGGCGTGAAGCGTGCGTTCGGAGAAGAAGACGTCGTGAGTGACGTTCAACGCCGCGAGATCCTCTCGGATCATCACCATCATGGCATCGATCGTCCGGTCCTTGACGAGCGGCATCCACTTGTCTTCGGGCATCAGGCGCAGGCTCGTGCCGAATTCATCGGCGAGCGCTTCGCCAACCGGAACGAGATAATCACCCGGATAAAGACCCGGCGGGATTTCACCGATGTCTTCACCAAGCGCCTGGCGATACCGCATGAAGGCAGAACGTGCGAGAACGTCGATCTGCGACCCGGCGTCGTTGATGTAGTATTCCTTGGTCACCGCATAACCGGCAAAGGCCAAAAGGTTGGCAAGCGCGTCGCCGACCACGGCGCCGCGGCAATGGCCGACATGCATCGGTCCCGTCGGGTTGGCCGAGACATACTCGACGTTAACCTTGCGGCCCGAACCGACAGTGCTGCGGCCATAGTCGGGGCCGGTGCGCACCATGTTCGACAGCAGCTTCTGCCAATAGGAAACCGAAAGCCGGACGTTGATGAAGCCCGGGCCGGCAACGGTCACTTCGGTGACTTCCGGATCCTGCTTGAGCTTCTCAACGATGAGCTCAGCGAGCGCCCGCGGGTTCAGGCCGAGGGGCTTGGCCAGCACCATGGCGGCATTGGTCGCGACATCACCGTGGCTTGGATCGCGCGGCGGCTCGACATTGACACGGCCGAAGTCAAGCTCGGATCGCTTTTCTCGAACGCTGTCAAGCGTTTCGAGAATGTCCTTAATTCTTGATTCGAAGTCCGTGAAGAGATTCATCTGATCCGTCCGCTTTTCCCGACCACATGTGGCCGGCGCAAAACTCAAAAAGGAGGCTCGGTTCGCTTGAACCGTAAGCCTCCGGGCGGGGCGTCCCTACCGCAAATCCGGCGTGTGGTCAAACAAGCGCTTGTGCACGCTGATCGCGAAGGTATCGGTCATGCCGGCCAGATAGTCGCCGACATGACGGGCCCTCGCCGGTTCGGCCATGCCCGAGATCTGATCGATCCAATAGTGCTCCCGCATCAATTGTGGGTCGTCCATGAAGGCATGATAGAGATCGCAGACGATCGACGCCGCACCTTCCCGCACCCGCATCACTTCCGGGTGGCGATAGATCCGGGTCATCAGCAGACGCTTGATCTGCTTGTCCGTCTCGCTCATCTCCTCGGAGAACGTCGCCATGACCGTACCCGCCTGACGTACCTCGGCTGCGCTCTCGGGGCGAATGTCCGCGATACGCTGCTGGGCGACGCCGATCACGTCCTCGACCATTGCCGTGATCTGACGGCGCATGATTTCGTGCGTGAAGCGGCTGCTTTCAAGACCGGGATAACGATCGTGAACCTCGCGCATCAGACGGGCAAGGAACGGCACGTCTTCCAGCATCTCGAACGTCAGGTAGCCGGCCCGCAGGCCATCATCGATATCATGGGTGTTGTAGGCGATATCGTCGGCGATGGCCGCGACCTGCGCCTCCAAGCTCGCATAACTCGCCAGTTCCAGATCGTGAAGCGCACAGTAGTCCAGGATCGGCTGAGGCACCGGTCCGCGCGTACCCTGGCCGTCGGGCGTGAGTAACGGCCCATTGTGCTTGACCAGCCCCTCAAGACTCTCCCAGGTCAGGTTCAGCCCGTCGAACTCGGCGTAGCGCCGCTCGAGTTTGGTGACGATGCGCAGCGACTGGGCATTGTGGTCGAAGCCGCCATGGGGCTTCAGCATCTCGTGCAGGGCGTCCTCGCCCGTATGGCCGAACGGCGTGTGACCGAAATCGTGAACGAGGGCGACGCCTTCGGCGAGGTCCTCGTCGAGCTTGAGGGCACGCGCCAGGGCGCGGGCGATCTGCGCCACTTCGATCGTGTGCGTCAGCCGCGTCCGATAGTGGTCGCCGTCGGCAGCGATGAAGACCTGTGTCTTGTGCTTCAGCCGGCGAAAGGCCGTCGTGTGGACGATGCGATCGCGATCGCGCTGGAAATCCGAACGTGTCGCGCTCGACGCTTCCGGATAGAGCCTGCCGCGCGTCGCCCAGGGGTTCGACGCGAACGGCGCGTGTTCACCATAACCGAAGCCCAGCGCATTTTTGTCGAATGTCATTTTCCACCCAAATCGTCATCCCATTGACGGGACATTGAAGCCTTCATACCTATAGTGAAAGCCACGGAAACGCGTCGCGCAAGCATCGACCGATTCCGCAAGCGAAAGCAACGGCTTGGCCGCGGGGGTTGAAACGACCTCCGGCGTTGGCCGAGGCGGTGCTGCAAACGACAATCAAATCTCTCCGGTTCTTGACCCCGGCAGGAGGCAGATATGACGCAAGAAACCGTGACCCTTTCGGACGCTGCTGCAAAGCGGATCGCCACGATCCTTCGTTCGGACAGTCACAACAACGCGATGCGGGTGTCCGTCGAAGGCGGCGGCTGCTCGGGATTCTCCTATAAGTTCGACCTGGTCGACAGCGCCAACGACGACGATCTGGTGCTGGAGAAGAACGACGCCAAGGTGCTGATCGACAGCCTGTCGCTCGTCTATATGGGCGGCTCAGAGATCGACTTCGTCGACAACCTGCTCGGCCAGTCGTTTCAGATCAAGAATCCGAATGCGGTCGCAAGCTGCGGATGCGGAACGAGTTTTTCCATCTGAGCCAACGGCCACCTGGCCTGCCTGCGGTCGCCGTCAGAGATACGGCGACCCCAGCCAAAGCACACGGTTCGCCAGCCGGTCGATAAGTGGCTTGGCGCGCAAGGCCTCGAGCGTGACCGGTTCGGCCGAAGCCAGCACATCCGATATCATGCCGCCGATCGTATGGGCGAAACCATCGTCCAGCACTTCGAGATCGAACTCGAAGTTGAGACGCAGGGAACGCGGATCGAGATTGGTCGACCCAACATAGGCCCAGCGCTCGTCCACGATCAGAAGCTTCGAATGGTTGAAGGCGCCCTCGGCGCGCCAGACCCGACAATGACCTTTCAATACCTGATCGAACTGGGCGGTCATTGCGCGATCGACCAGAAGCAGATTGTTGACCGCCGGCACGATGATGTCGACCTCGACGCCCCGGCGCGCCGCGGTCACCAAGGCGCTGATCAGTTCGCGGTCCGGAAGGAAATAGGGCGACATCAGGCGGATGTTCTTGCGCGCCACCGAGAACGCCCCCATCAGCATCTTGTGATTGGTTTCGTTCGTGGCGTCCGGCCCTGAGGGTATGGCGCGCATCAGCACAGAAGACGTTTCTGCCGGCAAAGGCATTTCTTCGAGCGCCCAGGCACCGCCCGTCAGCATCTCCCCGCTGGAAAACTGCCAGTCCTCGGCGGCGACCTGAAAGATGTCGGCGACCACCGGGCCCGTTACCCGAAAGTGCGTGTCGAGGGCCGGCTCCTCGCCGGCAATCTCGCTGCTAAAGCCCGCCCGGATGTTCATGCCGCCGGCAAAGGCGACGCGGCCGTCGACCACGAGAATCTTTCGGTGCGTGCGCAGATTGGCATAGGGCAACCTCAGCCCCATGATGATATTGCCGTTGAAGACGGCCGTCGGAACGCCGGCCGTCTTCAGATGACCGACAATGCTGGGGACGGAGTAGCGCGCGCCGACTGCGTCGATCAGTACGCGCACCTGGACGCCACGCGCGATCGCGGCGATCAAGGCGTCGGCAAAGCGAAGGCCGACCACGTCGCGATCGAAGATATAGCTCTCTATCAGGATGCTGCGCTGCGCACCGGCAATGGCCACCAGCATGGCCTCATAGGCAGCATCCCCGCCGGCCAGCACCTCGATGCCGTTGCCGGAACACATGCGGTGCCGGGAAACACGGTCGCCGAGGATTTTCATCGCGGCAAAACGATTCCCGAAACTTCCGGCAATATCTGTTTCAGAGATATCGAACCTGCCGAACTGATCGGGGCCTTGCCCGCGCAGTAGTGCGCGTTGCGAGCCGATCGAGGAGCGGCGGATACGGTTGATGCCGGCAACGGCATAGAGCAATGCCCCGACGATCGGCGAGAGCAGAACGACACCGACCCAACCTGCGGCGGCGCGAACGTCGTCCTTGGTCATGGCGGCGTGAATGGCAGCCGGGATGCCAAGCGCGAAGGACAGCAGCGCCAGGATATGCGGCCAGTAGTTCTGCACGAGATCGATCATGCGCCGGACTATAGCCGGCCATGGATCGGAATCAATTCAAGCAGCCGCACCTATACCGTATATAAACTGCGCGCGGCGTCGCCCGTCGTCGTTGCAGCTCTGCCCAGCGCTGAAAGTCCGCAGGTATCGGATTTGTCAAAAGAATCCGGAGCGGCTAGAAGAGTCCCGCCGCAAGGACTCACCTGTATGGAAGGGCGTTTCGAGCCATGAAGATTGCCACCTGGAACATCAATGGCGTCAAGGCGCGAATCGACAGCCTGTTGGCATGGCTGAAGGAAGCCAATCCGGACATCGTCTGCCTGCAGGAGATCAAGTCTGTCGACGACGGCTTTCCTCGTCTGGAGATCGAAGCCCTCGGCTATCATGTCGAGACCCACGGCCAGAAGGGCTTCAACGGCGTCGCCCTGCTCTCCAAGCTGCGTCCGGACGAAGTCAACCGCGGCCTGCCGGGCGACGACTCCGATGAGCAGTCGCGTTTCATCGAAGGCGTGTTCTCGGTTGCCGGCGGCGTGATCCGTGTCTGCTCGCTCTACCTGCCGAACGGCAATCCCGTCGATAGTGAGAAGTACCCCTATAAGCTCGCCTGGATGCGCCGGCTGACCGCCTATGCCGAGCAGCGCCTTCTGCTCGAAGAGCCCTTCATCCTGGCAGGCGACTACAACGTCATCCCGGAGGAGCACGACTGCTGGGACATCAAAGTCTGGCAGAACGACGCACTTTTCCTGCCGGAGACGCGCGCGGCCTATCGGCGCCTGCGCAATCTCGGTTTCACCGACGCGGTGCGGGCCACCTCAGACGCGGTGCCGCTCTATACCTTCTGGGATTATCAGGCCGGCTGCTGGCCGAAGAATTTCGGCATTCGCATCGACCATCTGATGCTGTCGCCGGAGGCAGCCGATCGACTGGTTTCGACGTCGATCGACAAACATGTTCGCGCCTGGGAAAAGCCCTCGGACCACGTTCCTGTTATCGGCGAGTTTGCTTTCGCGGCCGCCTGAGGTGCGGATCTGCCGTTCGGCTATTCGGTGCTGGCTGAGGGGTAGCCGCGCGGCGACCTCAGTCGTCGTCGCCCTGCATATGTAGATTCTGCGAAAGCGAGATTGCCGTACGGCGATCATCTTCGGTGGCAAGCGAGAATGCCTGCTCCTGCATCGACTGGAGCCAGGGCCGATCCTTCGGCGAACACTGGTCGAGCGCGGCGGTCATATAGGCGAGACCGCGAATGGTCTGGCCTTCCTGGAAGATTACGTTGCCGAAGACACCCATGGCACCGGCATGGCCGCTCTTGCGGGCACGGTTGAGCCACTTCTTGGCTTGCTGAACGTTGACGCTACCGCCCTCGCCCGACAGCAGCATGCGCGCAAGCTGGAACTGCGCTTCAGCGACACCAAAGGTCGACGCCGCCTGGAAATAGAGCTGCCGCGCCTGGGCCATATCCGACTGGATCGGGCTGTCGGGAATGCCGCGTCGGTAGTAGCCGGCAAGAGAGATCAACGCGTTGACGAAATAGCCGGTATCCTCAGAACCCGGCTCCACACCCTGCTGGGCGATCTCGCTGTAGATCTTGAAGGCCTCGAGGTCGTTTTCGGCGACACCGTCGCCATAGGCATACATGTTGGCCAGAGCCCAGCGGGAGCCGGTATGCCCCTTCTCCGCAGCGTATTTGTAGGCCTCGACGGCCTCGTCCTTGCGGCCGTTCTTGTAAGCGGAGAAACCGAACTTGAAGAGCGCGAAGGGACCGGATTCCTTCGTGACGCCTGCCCCCGGATCAAAGGCAAGGGCCGGCATGGTGCTGGTCCCGCAGACCGCCAGCGACACGCCGAGTATCGCAACCTTCAGTGACTTCAGTTCACCCGCAAGCATCACAGTCTAATTCTTCCGTTCCAGCCGGCCACGCCGAACTCATCACCGCTGCAAACACAAACGCCCGGACGACCCGCCGCCGCCCAAAACTTCACCAATTCCGCCGAGAACATCGACGCACCATTCCAGAACGAAACTTCGACACATGCACCGAAAAGACCATTTCAGTCGACCACTTGCGCAAAAGTGCCGAAGGCCACATCTGACATGAACATCGACGGTCCAAGTTTCACTTCACACCAAACGCCGCAGGTTTCGTTTTCACGGTTGCAGGTTTGTCCCTACTATCGCTGCTCCCTGTTTGTGGCGGGAAATGGACATAGCCGGGACGAGTCCGATGCTAGCAAACTCTAGCATTAAATGTGTTGCTGAATCGTCACATTAGCGAACGGTGCAAAGGCAACAGCGAACAGTTCCACATCAAAAAGAAAGGCCCGGTCGAAACCGGGCCCAAACACTCAGATTGGCGAAGGATCAGAACTTGACCTTAAGGGACGTCGATATGGCGCCGAAGAAATCGTTACCGTAGTCGTAGGACACATCGCCGCCGATAACCTGCCCGTCGAAGTTAACGGGGCCCGAACTGCCGCTCGTCAGGATGCCCACTGCACCAGCCAGTCGAAGCTCGATATTCTTGTTTGGCGAATAGGATACACCCGAGCCAAGCGACCAAGTATCGGACTGAGTGCCATAGCCGTGGCTGGTACCGCGGTCCCAGGTCAGGCTAACAGCGCCGTTCCACTGATCGTTGAACTTGTGACCAAAGCCGCCTGAAATCGTCCAGCCGTCTCGATAAAGCAGGTCAAGCGAGGTGCAGGGCTGAGCCAGGGTTCCGCCCGACGAAGGGCAAAACTTGAGAACCTGGAGTTGGCTCCAATCCGTCCATTTGACAGAGCCGAAGGCGACCCAGTCGGGCGCAATACCGGACTGAATCTTCAATTCGAGTGAATCCGGCATCGATGCAAAGCCGGAGACCCCATAGAAGTTAACCGGAGCCGGCCCGCGAACGTCACGCAGGTCGATCGTTCCCGCAAGGTTGTCGAGGTCCACGGCACTGTTGTAGACGAGGCTCGCCCGCACTGCGTATTCAGGAATTTCGTAGCCGACGCCAGCGCGCCAGCCCCAACCATCCCCCTCGAGATCCAGCCGACCGATGCCGGTACGCCCGGCGGCCAATACCGGTGGCACGCCCGTGAAATCCTGAACCAACCGCTCCTTGAAGCCGCTGACCTCTTGGTAGAAGACGCCGCCGATGATGCGGAACTGACCTTGGCCGACGTCCCATTTATAGGAGCAGGTTGCGGCGTAGTTGTCGCTTTCGACCTTCGTCTCGACGTTGTTGTTTGCACCGGCCCAGTTGAGGCCCGGGTTGGTATGCGCACCCCAGGGCTGCGAATAGTCGGCCATACAGTCGATATCGTCAGCAAAGCGCGCCTTGACCCCAACGCGCGGAACCCAATAGCTCTCGGTATCGTCGGCGGTATTCGGTCGGGAATTCAAGTTACCACCGCCAGCACCCGGCCCCGTTCCATTAAACGGGAAAACCGCAGACGTCGTATCCGTGTCTCTGACATTCTTCAGTTCGCGCTGCGGATTGACGTAGGTCGCCGAAGCTTCGCCGGCGTAGTCCGACGGGTCGAACAGCAGATCGATGTTGTAACCACCGCGCTCAAGACCGCCGGCGTGGGCCGCCGACGCAACCAGCAAACCAGCCGCCACCGTCAGGACGCCACGCTTAAAATTCATGTGAGCCATCAAGCTCCTCCCCTGCACTGCAATCTGCGACATTCCACCTCATGCCGCGTATGGCGGAAGTATTCTCACGAACATGTGAAATCGCAAATGCCAGATGCAGAGGCGGTGCGGCACTATGCGTCACATAATTTACGTAAGATTCTCATGATTTAGACACATTCGCGCATTTCCGAAATGATATTCCGGAAAATAGGTAAATAACCCAATAAAATAGGAAAAACTTCCAACACTCGCGAAAGCTGTGTCGTGGAGACAACAATATTGGTTTTTGCTGAAGATCAACAAAAATGGCCGTTGAAACTCCGCCTGCCCATGCCGAGCGATTTCGTGAACGGCCGACAGTATTCAGCTCAGCGATTCGATCGCGAAGCGCGCCCCGGCAAGTATATAAAATCATACTAAAATAAAAAATCCGCGACGGACCTGTCGCGGATTTTGACTTCCTTGGCCGATCAACCCTGTGGGCGGTTGCACCCTTAGCGTGCTTCCTAACCGGCTTCCGCCACGCGCGTGAGCGCGACGCCAAGCGAATCTTTCTGAAGATCGAGTTCCACCAGGCGCTCACGCTCCGCTTCCACCAGTTCCGGTTTTGCGTTCGCGACGAACTTTTCATTGGCCAATTTGCCAAGAATACGCTCGCGCTCCGCATCCACCTTGGCGATCGCCTTCTCCAGGCGCGACTTCTCGGCGGAGAGATCGATCAGGTTGCCAAGCGGGAGGCACGCGGTCGCCTCACCCACAACGATCTGGGCACTGCCGCGCGGGGCGACAGTCGCATAGTCGATGTGTTCGACACGCGCCAGGCGCGCGATTGCCGGAGCATGCTGCTGCAGGCGTTCGCGCGTCAGATTGTTCGCACCGACGACAATCAGCGGCGCGGTTGCTGCCGGGGGAACATTCATCTCCGAGCGGACGGAGCGGATGCCCGAAACGAGGTCGATCAGCCAGTTGATCTCGTCGGCGGCCGCATCATCGGCATAGGAAGCCGCCGGCCATTCGGCGTGGCAGAGCAGCGTCTCGCGTTCACGGCCCTCGCCTGCCGTCTGCCCCCAGAGCTCCTCGGTCATGAACGGCATGAACGGGTGCAGCAGCTTGTAGATCTCATCGAGAACATAGGCGACGCAGGCCTGCGACTCGCGCTTGGCCGCCTCGTCCTCGCCGTTGAAGACCGGCTTCAGCAGTTCGAGATACCAATCGCAGAACTGGTTCCAGACGAAACGATAGAGACTGCCGGCGGCTTCGTTGAAACGATAGGCCTCGATCGCCTCGGTGACGTCGCGGATGGTGCGCGAAAGCTCCGTCAGGATCCAGCGGTTGATGGTAAGCGACGCGGCTTCGGGGATGAAACCGTCGCTGTCGACCACGCCGTTCATCTGGGCAAAACGCGTCGCGTTCCAGAGCTTCGTGCCGAAGTTGCGATAACCGGCGATGCGGGCGGGATCGAGCTTCACGTCGCGGCCCTGGGCAGCCATGATCGCCAGCGTGAAGCGCAGTGCGTCGGCCCCATATTCGTCGATAAGTTCGAGCGGGTCGATGACGTTGCCCTTCGACTTCGACATCTTCTGGCCGTTCTTGTCGCGAACGAGCGCATGGACGTAGACCGTATGGAACGGCTCGACCGGGGTGCCGTCGGCATCCTTCATGAAGTGCAGGCCCATCATCATCATGCGGGCGACCCAGAAGAAGATGATGTCGAAGCCTGTCACCAGGACGTCGGTCTGATAGTACTTCTCCAGTTCCGGCGTCTCGTTCGGCCAGCCGAGCGTGGAGAACGGCCAGAGCGCCGACGAGAACCAGGTGTCGAGCACGTCTTCGTCGCGAGTCAGGATTTCGCCCGGCTTGAAGTTTTCGAGCAGGTCCTCGACATAGGCCTTCATCGGGCCTTCATGCGCGAGATAGTGCTGGATCGCGGCGTGCAGCGCCTCTTCCTCGGTCTTCTCGACGAAGACCTGACCATCCGGGCCGTACCAGGCCGGGATCTGATGCCCCCACCAGAGCTGGCGCGAGACGCACCAGGGCTGGATGTTTTCCATCCACTCGAAGTAGGTCTTTTCCCAGTTCTTCGGAACGAAGTTCGTCCGGCCTTCCTTGACGGCGGCAATCGCAGGCTTCGCGAGCGTCTTGGCGTCGACGTACCATTGTTCCGTCAGGCGCGGCTCGATCGGCACGCCGCCACGGTCGCCATGGGGGACCATGTGCTTGTGCGGCTCGATCTTGTCGAGCAGGCCAGCCTCTTCGAAGATGCGGACGATGATCTTGCGCGCCTCGAAGCGGTCCTTGCCTTCGAGTTCGTCCCACGCACCATGCAGGGCTGCCGGATCGGAAAGCCCTTCGAGGAACTCCTCGTTGTCCTTGATGGTGATGCGACCTTCGATCGTCATGACGTTGATCGCGCTGAGGCCTGCGCGCTTGCCGACGTCGAAGTCGTTGAAGTCGTGCGCAGGCGTGATCTTCACCGCGCCGGTGCCGGCCGTCGGATCCGCATAGCTGTCGGCGACAACCGGAATGCGCCGGCCGACGATCGGCAGGATGACATGCTTGCCGAGGAGCGGTTTATAGCGCTCGTCGTCCGGGTTGACGGCAATGCCGCTGTCCCCGAGCATCGTTTCCGGGCGGGTGGTCGCGACGACCAGATAGTCGCGTTTCTCCCATTCGGTCGCCTTGCCTTCCTCATTGAAGGCAATCGGATGTTCATAGGTGACACCCGGTTCGAGCGGATAGCGCAGATACCAGAGATTGCCGTTGATCTCGTGCTGCTCGACCTCCAGATCGGAAATCGCCGTCAGAAGCTTCGGGTCCCAGTTGACCAGGCGCTTGTCCTTGTAGATCAGCCCTTCCTTGTAGAGCGAGACGAAGACCTCCAGAACGGCTTCCGAGAGGCCGTCGTCCATGGTGAAGCGTTCACGCGACCAGTCGCAGGATGCGCCGAGCCGCTTCAACTGATTGAAGATCAAGCCGCCGGATTCGGCCTTCCACTCCCAGACCTTCTCAATGAAGGCCTCGCGCCCCATCTGCCGACGGTGCTGCTGGGTTTCCATCAGCTTGCGCTCGACGACCATCTGGGTCGCAATACCGGCATGGTCCATGCCCGGCTGCCACAGCACGTCCTTGCCGCGCATGCGCTCGAAGCGAACCATGACGTCCTGAAGCGTGTTGTTGAGCGCGTGGCCCATGTGCAGCGAACCGGTTACGTTCGGCGGCGGGATCACGATGCAGAAGCTATCGGCGCCGGGCTTGGCACCCGCGCCTGCACGAAACGCGTTTTCTTCGTCCCACTTCTTGGCGATACGTGGGTCGACGGATGCGGAATCGTAGGTCTTATCAAGCATTTTGGAGCCAATTTTGGAGAGTGATGTCTGTGTCTTGTAAACCGGAACGGCCGGTGCAAGTCAACACGAACGCAAAAAGCCGCGACGGTCGCCGCGGCCCCACGCATCAAAAGATCTGAATTTCAGCGACGCGGCCCGCGGGCAACACGCTCGATTTCCTCGCGAACCAGCCGTTCGACGAGTGTCGGCAGATTGTCGTCCAGCCATTCCTGTAGCATCGGCCGCAGCATTTCCTGGGCAATTTCGTCGAACGAGCGCCTTGCGCCCTGATCGACCGCGAGAGCGAGATTGTCAAAGGATTGCGCGACCTTCCGGCCGACTTCCGGAGAGACGATGGCTGCGATCGCCTTCTCGGGGGCCACCGTGTCGATCACCGGCGCCGGCGCTGGCGATTCGACGCCGTCGCGACGCTCCGATGGCGCTGGGGCAGCGACGGCTTCCGCATCCTCGTGTGTTTCTGGGGCCACGATCGGCTGAACGGCCGGAGCCTTGGGCGCTGATACCGCGGCCATGCGCGACGTTACGACGGGGCTGTCCTGGATCGCCGGCGCTGGCGCGACTGGCTGCGTTTCGCGCGGGGCAAACCCCGTTGCGTGACGCTCCGAAGCCGCACGAACGCGTGCTGCGACATCAGCCAGCGAAAGCGGCGGCTGTGCAACCGACGCGTTGGCCTCGGACGAGACGATGGAAAGCTCTACGGCAGGAGCCGCGGGGGCGGGCCTCGATGTTTCGGCAGATTCCTCGCGCCGCCCGAAGGCTACGGTCTCGATCTCGCTGTCGATCGTCAGCTCGATCTCGTCACCCGCCTCGTCCTCGAAATGCTCCTGCGGCGAAAGCCCGGCCTGCCCAGGCTCATTGCTCTCGATGATCTTGCGAATGGATGCCAGGATCTCATCCATCGAAGGTTCACGCGCGACATTGAGCTGTGCCATTTCTATCCCCGTTTGACGCGGCCGGCATGTGTTTCAAAACAGGACATGCGCCGATTTCCGACAAACCTTATGTGAGTTCGCGGACGAAACATACGCCGCGAATCAGCCACTCAGATCCTTGCACAGATTTGTTTTCAGGGGGAAAAATAGAAACGCCCCGGGGAGACCGGGGCGTTTTCTTTAGCGACCGTCGACGGTTCGAAGACCGAACCATTTATCCTTGACCGCCTCGTAATGTTCTTCGGCGCGATATTCGGCCACCTGCAGACCCTGGCTCTTCACGGTCAGCCTCGCGGAGGCTGCAAGCAAGGTATAGCTCGCGACGACCGCATCGCGCTGCGCAAGCGCCAGGAGTTCCTGCGCCTGCAGCACGTCCTGCTGCGAATCGAGAACGTCGAGGGTCGTGCGCTGGCCGACTTTGCGCTCTTCAATGACGCCATCCAGTGCCAGCTTGGCGGCAGAGATCTGCGCCTTGTTGGCGGAAATACGCGCGATCGCCGCTTCGAGCTGCGCGTAGGCCGAAACAATCGTTTCCTGAATCGATGCTCGCGCCGAATCAACCAGAATGCGCTGCTGCCCCAGGCGTTCCTTCGCCTGCCGGATCTGGCCGTATTCGAGGCCGCCCTGATAGATCGGGACTTCGAGGCGAGCAGTGATGCTCGATGTGTTGCTGTCGATGCCATCACCGACATTGCCAGTGGTGCGGCCGACCTGTCCCTGAAGCGTCACGCCGGGCAGCATCGTGCCCTCAGCCGACTTCACCTGGTAACCGGCCGAATCAACCGAGTACTGCGCCGCCAGAATGGTCGGGTGGTCGCGCAGGCCGCTTGCGACCGCCTGGTCGAGCGAGCGCGGCAGGCTCTTCGATGCGGGAGACGCCTGCTTGATGTTCTTCGGCAAGTCGCCGACGATCCGCACATAGGTCGCTTCGCTCTGCTTCAGCTGCGCAACAGCGACGATAAGCTGCGACTGCGCGTTGGCGAGCGAAGCCTCTGCCAGGCTCACGTCCGTACGGGTGCCCTCACCCACATCAAGCCGCGCCTTCGCGGCGTTCACCTGTTCCTGAAGGAACGCGATGTTCTGCTTGCGGATCGACACAAGCTGCTGATCGCGGGCGATATTGGAATAGATGGTCGCCGCCGAAAGCAGGATCTGCATCTCGTTGGCGAGCAGCGATTCGCGGGTGGCAAACACATTCGATTCGGCCGCGCGAACATTGTTCAGCGTCTGAAAGCCATCAAAGACCATCTGCGTTATGGAGATGCCGACCTGCCCCTGGTGAACGTCCTGAGTTCCGGAACTCTCCCTGTCGATGGTCGAAAGCGTCCCGCTGGCGAAACCAGCCACCTGGGGGCGAAAGCCGGACTTGGCGATCGGTACGCTCTCGTCGGTGGCGCGCAGCCCCGCCCGCGCAGCGTTCAGATCCGGGTTGTTTGCGTAGGCTTTGGCCATTGCGCCGAAGATCGTCTCGGCCAGTACTGCGTGCGGGGCAAGCAGCACACTCGTCGAGACGGCGGCCCACAGGGCCGCTTTGCGGACAATCGACACCATTACTTCTCTCTCCGATCGGGGGCGGCAAAGCCTGCCCTCATTTCCCGCAGCGCTGTCCTCGTTACAAAACGGCGCTGTCTAGACACGGCGATGAGCGCTCACACCGCCCACTGGTGAGCAAATCACTACCACTGCACTCTTTGAAACCCGGATTCCAAATTCCGACAACTGCGCAGCCCTACTCTGCGCAGGCATTTCAAAAAGAAACAAGTACCGCGTTGCGAATTGGCAACATTGTTATTTTAGCAGTACATTCAAATGTTGATATCCCTCAATAAGCGGGACCTCAAAAAACAAATTCCTGCTCGCGGCGGAAGCCGGGAAGCGGCTTCACCGCAGTGTTGAAGTCGGCACGCTCGGAGGTTTTTCCGTGCTCGTGCACATAGAGTTTAGCGCGCGAAGCGTTGCCAAATCCTTCGACCACCACGAGTCGGCCGCCATCACGCAACTGCTCGAACAGAGCCGCAGGCAACACTTCCACCGCACCGTGAACGAAGATGACATCGTAAGGCGCTTCGGCAGCGTAGCCCTTCTCGAGTTCGCCGGTGACGACGGCGATATTGTCATAGCCGAGACGTGCCAGCGTTTCGGTCGCGGTGGCGGCAAGACCCTGATCGCTTTCGAGCGCGACGACGGAACCAGCAATCAGGGAAAGCAGTGCCGAGGCATAGCCGGTACCGCAACCGATCTCGAGCACGACGTCGGACTTGGCGATCTCGGCGAGCTGCAGAAGCTTGGCAAGCGGCGACGGCTCCATCAGGAAGCGCGGCCCTCCGCCGTTGGCGGCGTCAAGCGCGATGTCGGTGTCGATATACGCGAGCTCCTTCATCTTCGCGGGCACGAACTCCTCGCGCGGCACGGTGAGGAAGGCGGACAAGACCGAGTGAGACGTCACATCCGTGGTCCGGATCTGGTTGTCCACCATCTTGGTGCGCGCTGCTTCGAAATTCATGCTGGTGCCCTCGTATCCGGATAGGCGCGGCGCCGCTTTTCGGAGAAGCCCGCGCGATCGTCTTGTGGCTCTCAACGGAAAGCCTTTGACGTAAGCTCTTAAATCGCCGCCCCGCGGGATTCAAGCGACAGCGGCGAATTGCGCCGGAAAAACGGGGAAGAAGAGCCCTGATCGATCATGGCGGCGACGCGCGGACATGGGCGCGACGCATTGCTGGCACGTGGACCGCGGGCAAACTCAGCGCCCGGGTGCGCCTTCCAGGCCCACGAGGGCGATCTTGGTGTAGCCGGCGTTCTGGATGAGGTTCATGACCGTCATCAGCTCGCCGTAGTCCACGGCCTTGTCGGCCCGGAGCAGGACACGCGTCTCGGTGTTGCCCTCCGTCAGGCGCTTCAGCTCGTCGGCGAAGGTCTCACGCGCCGTTTCCTCGTTGCCGATGGCCAGCGCCAGATCGGCCTTCAAGGTCACGAAGACCGGCTTGTCGTCGCGCGGCGCTGGCTTTGCCGCCGATTGAGGCAGATCCACCTTCATATCCACCGTGGCAAGCGGCGCCGCCACCATGAAGATGATCAGCAGCACGAGCATGACGTCGATGAAGGGCGTGACGTTGATTTCGCTGTTCTCGTCCAGATCGCCGCCGTCCTGGCTTACTTTTCCGGCCATGGGTCACCCGATCCGTGCGATGGTCGTTTCGGCATGGACGAAGCCTTCCTGCCGGCGGGGCTGCGCCTTGCGGACCATGCGGTGGTCGAGGTCGCGGCTGACGAGCCGTTCAACGGCGGCCGCAGCATCGGCAAGGATCACCTTGTAGCCACCCACTGCACGTGCGAAATAGTTGTAGATCACCACCGCTGGAATTGCCGCAACAAGGCCGATAGCAGTGGCGAGCAGCGCTTCGGCAATGCCGGGTGCGACGATCGCGAGATTGGTCGTCTGCGCCTTGCTGATGCCGATGAAGGAATTCATGATCCCCCAAACCGTGCCGAAGAGGCCTACGAACGGTCCGACCGAGCCGATCGAGGCCAGAATACCGGTGCCGCTCGTCATGCGCTTGCCGGCGCGAACCTCGATGCGGGTCAGCAGCGAAGAGACGCGTTCCTTGATACCGCTCGCAGGCGCATGGTCGACAACCGCTTCCGAACGCACCATCTCGTCGATCGCCGCAGCCACCATCTCAGGTGCTGGGCCCGACTTCCCGTCGAATGCAGTATTGACATCAGCCAGACCGTTAGCGGCTGACAGGAGACGCACCGCCCGCTTGAGGCGCGCCTTGGCGCTGAAAAGCTCGAGTGCCTTGACCAGGAAGATCGCCCAGGTGGCAATGGACGCCACTGCCAGGCCGACCATAACGCTTTTGACGACAAGGTCCGCCGCCATGAACATACCGATCGGCGACAGATCGTGCGGCAGCACCGGGTTCGCCGCACCTTCGGTCGCAACGGCAGTGCCCTCGACAGCAAGGGGGGCAGTCTCCGGCGACGCGGCTTGTGGTGCGGGCTGCACCTGAGTGATCGGCGTCGCCTGGTTTACCGGTGCGCTGCCGGTTGCCGTCTGGCCCTCTACGACCGGCGTCGGCGTGGGAGATTGTGCGACAGTGCCCTGAGTGCCGTTCGTAGCCGGGGCTGACGATGCCCCTTCACTCGCTGACTGAGCGAACGCAACCACGGGCATAGCAGCCGATGACAGACCCAGCATTGCGGCTGCCAGCAGATTGATCGTCGATCGGGCTCGGTTCGGCATCTTGTTCCTCACGTACTGGTCCGTTTCGTCATTTCAGAGCGAAGGGATTGCCGCCACCCGTCACATCCCTTGCGTGCTTTCGGGCTCTTTACGCAAAGGGGAGCGGAATGACAAGGATTTGTGGAGTTTATCAATCAAGAATAATTTCGCAACCCGCCCGCTCAGGGCAGCACGTCGCGCCATCGACCCGCGCCGCAGTCACCACAAGATCCGCCTGGTCGCACAAGGCCGGAAAGAGCCGCGGGTTCTCGATGGCAAGGATCGTCCAGCCGTAGCCGTTGCGCGCCGCACACCATTGCTTTTCCCGGCAGATGAAGACACCCGCAGCATTCGCCTCGATCGCCGACGACAGATCCGCGCGGATCGCGGCCTGTTTTTCCTGGTCGAGCGGCGGAGCGCCCTTCCCGGCCGGCTCCGTAGCCGGGTAAGGATCGGCAGCTGCCGGCGGCGGAAGCATCGCTGGCTTGAGGTGGTTTTCCACCGCGAGGGCCCGTTGCCATTGCGAAAACACGAAATCCGACGGGCGCATCCTGTTGGTTGCTATCGCGCCGTTCGCAACGAGGCCGACGAGGCGACCATCCTCGGCAATCACGACATCGGGCAGACGATCGTGCTCGACTGCGAGGCTGACGAGACCGACGCTGATCAATACCGCTCCCGACAGGGCCAGCCAGCTCCGCAACACACAGACGAGAACACCGCCTGCGGCAATCAGCGCAAAGCCGAAATGCCCGATGCGACCCGTGACGATCTCACCGTCGAGAGAGGTTACGAAGCGGGCGATGTCGAGCATCCGGTCGAGGCCCCATGCCATCGCCATCAATGGATAGTGTTCAAGTCCCAGTGGCATCAGAAGCATGGCGAACAGGCCGAACGGCATGATCACAATGCTGATCACCGGCATCGTGAGAACAGTGGCAAGCAGGCCATAGGCCGGCAACCGGTGAAAATAGGCGATCGAATAGACCGATGTCGCCAAACCGCCGATGAGAGAGGTGATGACGACACCGGCGATCACGCCGGTGACCGGGCCCCTTCCCTTGCCCTGCCTCGCCGCCGTCGGTACCTCCGTCTCCCGTCGCTCGCGCCAGCGCGCATAGCCGGCAACGAGCGCAAGGGTCGCAGCGAACGACATCTGGAAACCCGGCCCAGCAACCGCAGACGGCGTTGTGGCGACGATGACGATCGCCGCGAGGGCAACGTTGCGCAGGCTGATCGACATACGATCGAAAAACACCGCCACGAGCATGATGGAAATCATGATCCAGGCGCGCAATGCCGACACCGCTCCCCCGGAGATGAGAATGTAGAGGCAAACCATCAGCAGTGCGCCGGTCGCCGCAACCTTCTTGATCGGCACACGATGCGCTAGGCCAGGGATCATGCTGAGAACGGTGCGGGCGCCAATCAGAAAGGTCCCGGCGGCAAGCGCCATGTTGAGGCCGGAGATCGCCAGCACATGCGCAAGCCCGGCTTGCCGCAACACCTCGACCGTCTCACGGCTGATTGCCCGCTCTTCCGCGGTCACCAGCGCTGCCGCAAGCGCTCCCGTGTCGCCGCCGATCGATGCACGGATGCGCTCTCCGACGGCCTCCCGCATCGCGGCGATGCTGGTCGCCAGGGATGAACCAAAGGAAGAGGCCGCTTCCGATTCTCCGGTCGCAGGCGCTTTTCCGCCCGTGGGCGAACCGTAGAAAAACCCGACTGCACCGATACCCCGGAAGTAGCTGTCAAACGCGAAGTCGTTCAAACCCCGCAATGCCGGAGGGCGGAGACAGCCGCGCCCTGCCCTCGATGGTCGCACCTATCGGCAGCGGATCTTCCCGACCCCGCGCCACCAGCGTGACTTTCGTCGGTTGACGGCGCAGGCGCGGCCTGGTCGTCTCGTGGATCTCGACCCCGTAGCGCCACTGGCCCCGGTCGTCCTGCTCACGCGAAAACACCACACCCCGCACGTTCGTCGTCACCGGTGCGTCGAGGACGATCGTATCGGTCCGCGCCGTCTCGGTCGCGACCAGCGCCATTCCCGCCACAAACAGTGTCGCCCCAATCAGCGGCACCCGCAGCCGTGCAAATTTTCCGACGCATGCCACCGCCGCCATGCCGAAAACGCAAAGCAGCAGTGCAAGTTTGACAATTCCGACGTCAAAAGGGAGCGACAGCCAGGTGAGGACGCCTGAGACCAGCAGCACCGGTATCAACACAAAACCGTGACCGAATGCGCGTTCTTCTTCGATTGCGGACGCGACCAATGCCTTGACCGCGCGCGGACTGAGGCGCGCCGAGAGCGTCGACATGCCGCGGCGCACCTGTGTCGAAAGCAAGCCGCGCGGCGCACTGGGAGCAAAGACTGTAACGGCAGTGGCGGCATCGGAACCGGACAACATGAAGCTGCCGCGCTCAGCGTCCTGCGACGCCTGCCGCCTTTCAGTATCGCTCATCGCGCCAGCGCTCTTTCCCCCGAATACCCGGTCGATCATGCAACCAAAGGCACATAACCGCAACCCACGCGCTATCTGCTGAAAAAAGCGGCAAACCTATATAGAATGGTACCGCACCATCATCCGACGAGATTATTGATCTCCTTGGACTTATTGCCGTAACATGCCATTGTTGCGTCGCCATATGCACATTTTCGCATCGCACAATTTGCCTTTCGTACAGCTTGGCAGTCGAAAATAAATCATATAGCAAATTCGCAACGTTCATTGTCGTGGCATGTCTCTATGTCACGTTGCCATAAGACGGAGGGTCCGATGACTGAAAAAACCGCGGTTGTAACACTCGATGGAAAGTCTGCGGATCTTCCGGTGCGATCGGGGTCCATCGGCCCTGACGTCGTGGACATCGGCTCGCTCTACAAGCAGACGAAAATGTTCACATACGACCCGGGCTTCACGTCAACGGCGTCGTGCGAATCCAAGATCACCTATATCGACGGCGACGAAGGCGTGCTCCTGCACCGCGGCTACCCGATCGAGCAGCTTGCAGAACATGGCGACTTCCTCGAGGTCTGCTACCTGCTGCTCTACGGCGAACTGCCGACGAAGGCACAGAAGGCCGACTTCGATTATCGGGTCACGCACCACACCATGGTGCATGAGCAGATGTCGCGCTTCTTCACCGGCTTCCGCCGCGACGCGCATCCGATGGCCGTCATGTGCGGCTGCGTCGGCGCACTTTCGGCCTTCTACCACGACTCGACCGACATCACCGATCCGCATCAGCGCATGGTTGCCTCGCTGCGCATGATCGCCAAGATGCCGACGATCGCGGCAATGGCCTACAAGTACCACATCGGCCAGCCCTTCGTTTACCCGAAGAACGACCTGGACTACGCCTCGAACTTCCTGCGCATGTGCTTCGCCGTTCCGTGCGAGGAATATGTCGTCAACCCGGTTCTGTCGCGCGCCATGGACCGTATCTTCATCCTGCACGCCGACCACGAGCAGAACGCGTCGACCTCGACGGTCCGTCTGGCCGGTTCGTCGGGCGCTAACCCGTTCGCCTGCATTGCTGCCGGCATCGCCTGCCTCTGGGGCCCGGCTCACGGCGGCGCCAACGAAGCGGCGCTCAACATGCTGGCCGAAATCGGCACGGCCGACCGCATTCCGGAGTTCATTGCGCGCGCCAAGGACAAGAACGATCCGTTCCGCCTCATGGGCTTCGGCCACCGCGTCTACAAGAACTACGATCCGCGCGCCAAGATCATGCAGAAGACCACGCATGAAGTGCTGGCGGAACTCGGCCACAAGGACGATCCGCTGCTCGAAGTCGCGATGGAACTCGAGCGCATCGCGCTGACCGACGAGTACTTCATCGAGAAGAAGCTCTATCCGAACATCGACTTCTACTCCGGCATCACGCTGAAGGCGCTGGGCTTCCCCACCACCATGTTCACCGTGCTCTTCGCGCTCGCCCGCACCGTCGGCTGGATCGCGCAGTGGAACGAGATGATCGAAGATCCGGAACAGCGCATCGGTCGTCCGCGCCAGCTCTATGTCGGTGCCCCGCAGCGCGACTACGTGCCGGTCTCCAAGCGCTGATCGTTATCAGCCAAGAAAAACGAAGCCCGGTCAGCGATGACCGGGCTTTTATTTTGTCGGTCCGGGAACATCGGTTCGAACCCCGTCTTCCATCCAGCTGGCCGCAAAGCAATGCCGGCCGCAAACCTGCTCCCCAGGCGGGACCCTTGCGCACACTTACGACGACGTCGACGCATTGAGGGATGCATCGCGCTCGCTCAAGGAACTATGAAGCTTACCTGTTATTCTTCGTGAGATAGCCAAGAACAATCTCGGCTGCTTTCTCACCGGGCGGATGAATTGTCGCCATGCGCTGTTGCACCAGTGCATAGCCATCCAGCATCGAGGCGCGCTGCGCCGTTGCACCGGAAAGCCGCTCCATCCAACGCGTCAAGGCACCAGGGCGGATGGACTCGCCGAAGTATTCCGGCACGATGGGGAAGTCTGCGATCAAATTCGGCAGCGCGCCGCTCCAGATGCGGATGCGCTTGTGCAAGAGCTTCACCAGGAAATCGGGATCGTAGGTTGAAACGACGGGAACGCCGGCAAGCGCCAGTTCCAGAAGAACCGTTCCCGAGGCAGCGATCGCCGCATCGGCCCGATCGAAAGCGGCCCACTTTTCCGCCGCCCCTACGGTGATCTCCGGCTGGATGGGCCAGGATGCCGTGATTTCGCGCACCAGCTTTTCCTGCCGCGAAACGGTCGGCAACAGGAAGCGAATGCCGGGATGTCGGCCGGCAAGCTCCTCAACCACCCGGCCGAAGGTCGGCAACAGACGGCCGACCTCACTCGAACGGGAGCCCGGCAGAAGGAGGCACGTCGCGACCCGCCCATCGATGGCGCCGACAAGGCGCTGCTGGCGGTTTGCCCGAACCGCGAGCACATTCGCATCGCTTGCGAGGCGGTGGCCGACATAGGTCGTCGGCGGGCCCTGCAGCTTCTCCATCGCCTGCGGTTCGAACGGCAACACGGCCAAGACGTGATCAACATAGCCACGCATGCGCGGCGCGCGTTCCGGCTTCCAGGCCCAGACGCTCGGGCAGACATAGTTGATGACAGGCACATCCGGCAGCGCCGCTCGGACCTTCCGTGCCACGCGGTGGGTAAAGTCCGGGCTGTCGATGATCAGCAACGCGTCGGGACGCGCGGCGATGATCGCCTTTGCCGTCTGGCGAATGCGCATAATGAGCTTCGGCAATCGTGCCAGGACCTGGGTGAAGCCCATGATCGATAGTTCGGAATAGTCGAAGAGCGATCGAAGGCCCTCCGCCTCCAGCGCCTCGCCGCCGACACCGACGAGCTCTATCGTGCTGCTGCTTTGCGTTCGAAGCGCCCGGACGAGATCGGCGCCCAGGAGATCGCCGGAAACCTCGCCTGCAATGACTGCAAGCTTGTAGCTGGATGCGCTCATCGCTCGGCTCCCTTGGCCGATCGTTCGACACCGGCGACAAACAGACCAGCGCGATTGGCGACATCAATCACGTTGCCGCGCTCCAGGACCAGAGCCCTGCCTGCTTCGACCGCGATGCCGGCGAGACCGGCCTTTTCTGCAAGTGCAACGGTCGACGGTCCGATCGACGGGAGGTCGGCGCGCAAATCTTGCCCGGGCTTGCAAAGCTTGACGAGGACCCCTCGCCGGCGCGAAGAGACACGGCCCTCGGCCTTCAAGGCGACGACACGCGCGAGCATAGAATCGGTACCCTCAGCGCCCTCCAGCGCCACGACGCGCCCACCGACGGCCACAGCACCCTGCCCCACATCGAGCGCGCCGAGCGCGTTGGCGGCAGCGATGCCCGCCTCGATGTCACGGCGATCGTCGGCATCAGGTGTAACCGCCCCGATCGGCCCCGGTTCTGCCAGGAGATTGGGCACCACTTCATGAACGCCGATGACATGGGCGCCGCTTGCTTCGATCAGTGCCATGGCCATGCGCAGGACGGCGTCGTCCCCACCGGACACCAGCGTCTTCAACACGGCCGGGATCTTTGCCAGCGTTCTCAGCGTCGGGCGAATATCACGCCATTCCGGCCGGCGGCGAACCCAACCCGACAGGACGACGCGATCGATCCCCTCTTCCTTGAAGGTACGGCTGATATTGGCGAAGTCGCCGATCCCGAGCACGGAATGATCGAAGCCGACCCAATCGGCTTCTTCCGCCTCGCGCGACAATGCGATAATGAATGGATCTTCGCCGCGCGCGCGCACAGCTTCGGCTACGTGGTGCGGTAGCGCGCCACCGCCGGCGATGATTGCGAGCCGACCGCCGGTCGCTGCGTGGCTCGCAGCAGCCGACATCACGCTCACGCCTTGCCGCGAGACGGCGACGATAGTGCCCGGTCGCTCTCGGCCGCGATGAAATCGAGGATTTCGACGACCGGTGCGCAGTCGGCATATTCTTCGCGAATGGCCGCAGCATTGGCGCGGATCGACTCCGGGCCTTCAAAGATCTGCTTGTAGGCGCGGCGAACGACGTGGATCGTCGCGCGATCGATCCCGGCTCTCGTCATGCCGACGACGTTCAGCCCGCTCAGTATGCCCGGATTGCCGTTGAGCATACCGTAGGGAATGACGTCGTAGCTGACGGCGGAGAGGCCCCCGACAAACGCCTGTCGGCCGACACGGGTGAACTGATGCACGGCGCAGCCGCCGCCAAGAATGGCGCGGTCTTCGACCGTGACATGGCCCGCCAGCATCACGTTGTTTGACAGGATGATATGGTTGCCGAGGCGGCAATCATGCGCCACGTGCGAATAGGCCAGGAAGAGATTGTTGTCGCCAATGACCGTCTGTCCGCCATGTTCGACGGTGCCCGTATTCATCGTCACGCCTTCGCGGATCGTGCAATTTGCACCGATCAACAGTTCCGTATCGACGGCGCTATGATGAACGCTCTGCGAATCGGCGCCGATCACCGCCTGCGGGAAAATTTTGGTTCCCGTGCCGATCGTCGTACGGCCGGTGACCACGACATGACTGTGAAGCTCGACATCGTCGCCAAGAACGACTTTCGGCCCCACGTGGCAAAAAGGGCCGATCTTGACGTTCTCGCCGATCGCAGCGCCGTCTTCGATAATCGAGGACGGGTGGATCTTCGCTGTTGCTGCAATCATGTTCAGGCGTCTTCCTTGCTGACGATCATCGCGCCGATATCAGCTTCTGCGACCAGTTGCCCGTCAACTTTTGCGTCACAGTGAAATTTCCAGATATTGCCGCGTTGCTTCTGCTTCACGACATGGAATTCGACGCGATCGCCGGGAACGACCGGCTTGCGGAAGCGCGCATTGTCGATGGTCATGAAATAGACGAGGTTCGTTCCGCTACCCACCTTGCGGGCACAGATCGCACCGGCCGTCTGGGCCATGCCCTCGACAAGCAAAACGCCAGGCATGATCGGCTGTTCGGGGAAGTGACCGGTGAAATGCGGTTCGTTCGCCGAGACGTTCTTGATGCCGATCGCCGAATTGTCGCCGTCGATCTCGATGATCCGATCGACGAGCAGAAATGGGTAGCGATGCGGGAGCAGTTTCAGAATTTCCTGAATGTCCGCCGTACCGAGAACCGTTGCTGCCTCACTCATTCGCGCCGCCCTTCTTCTTTTTCTGTCTGTCGCTTGCCCGCATCGCCATCTCCGCGACATCGCGCAGGAAATCGCGCATCGGGCGCGCCGGAATACCGCCATAACGTTCGCCGGCGGGAACATCGCTTGCCACGCCGCTCATCGCAGCGATCTGTACGCCATCACCGATCGTGATATGGCCATTGACGCCACTGCCGCCACCAATCATCACGCCGTCGCCGATCTTCGTGCTGCCTGCAATGCCCACTTGGGCGACGATGCCACAATAGCGGCCAATGCGCACGTTGTGGCCAACCTGGACGAGATTGTCGATCTTCGTTCCCTCGCCGATCACGGTGTCATCCATCGTGCCGCGGTCGATCGTCGTGTTGGCGCCGATCTCGACATGATCCTGAATGATCACGCGACCGACCTGAACGATCTTGATCATTCCGCCTTTCGGTCCGGGCGCATAACCGAAGCCGTCCTGACCGATACGAGCACCGGGATGAATGATCACGCTGTTGCCGACGAGAGCACAGAGCACGCTTGCGCCAGAGGCAATCGTACAGTCACGGCCGATGCGCACACCCGGCCCGATGACGGCGCCGGCAGCGATGCGGGTGCCGGCGCCGATTTCGGCGCCAGCTCCGACGACCGCCATCGGCTCGACTTCGACATCGTCTTCCAGACGCGCAGTCGGATCCACGAAAGCACTAGGCGCCACGCCCTTGAGGCTTGTGTTGCGTGCAGGACGCATTGCGGCCTCGTGCAGCAACGTGCCGGCAAGGGCGAAGGCCGTATGCGGGCGAGCCGTCAGCAGGACTGGGATATGGGCAGGCACAAGACTGGAGATCGTCTTGTCGCAGATGATCGCGGATGCCTGACAGGTATCAAGCTCGGCGCGGCTCTTGCGAGACAACATGTAGCAAATGTCGCCGGGCTTGGCCCGATAGACTGGCGCTACAGAATGAATGGTGCTGTCGGCGACCGCACCATTGCTCAACTCCGCCCCAATTTGATTCGCCAGGTCACCCAGGCGAATCCCTTTATGGGGCGGAAAAAACCAGTTCTGTTCCATGGACACTCCAGAACGATCTTTTTCCGGCAGTTCTGGACTGCTTTTTATCAGAACGACGAGGAAATACCGAACTTCAGGTTCTGTACCCGGTCGAAGTCTTCCTTGGCAACCGGCCAAGCATAGTCAACACGCAGCGGACCGAACGGCGAAGCCCAGATCAGGCCGACACCGACCGATGCACGCAGCGACGAGTCGTTGCCCTGCACCGTTTCAGAGGGAAGGGTCGCGACCTTGTTGCTGTAGAGCGTACCGGCATCGGCGAAGACCGCACCGCGGAAGCCGCTGTCGCGCGGGATGCCCGGAAGCGGGAACGTCGCTTCGGCCGAAGCCGTAAAGTAGGTCGTGCCGCCGAGCGCATCGCCCGTCGCCTGATCGCGCGGACCGATACCATTGCGCTCGAAGCCACGAATATCGTTGGAGCCGAGCTGGAACTGGTCGAAGACCTGCAGATCGCTGCCGGTTTCGAAGACATGACCGGCGCTACCAGCAAGCGACGCGATGATGTCCGCCTCGTCGTTGACCGTGTAGTACCACTTGGCCTTACCAGTCATCTTGTAGAAGTCGGAGTCGCCGCCAAGACCTGCAAACTCGTGCGTGAAGGTCGCCAGGATGCCGTCATGCGGCAGCTGGGGATCGTCGAGCGTGTTGTAGGTGATCGACTGCGATACCGACGAACGGACCCAGTTTCCACCCTCAACTGCACGAACGTAGGGCGACGACAGCTTCGCGACGTTACCGCTATAGTCGAACTGCGTGAAGTTGTAGCGCAGCGTGGTCGACAGATTTTCGGTGATCGGCGCCGTTACGCGCAGGCTGAAGCCCTGATCTTCGTAGCTGTAGTCCTCGTCGTCGAAGTCGTTCTCGTTCTTGAAGACGTCAAAGCCGGCAGCCAGACGATAGCCAAGGAAGTACGGCTCGGTGAACGAAACGTTGTAGGTCCGGCTCTCGTCACCGCGACCGGCGGCGACGCGGATGTACTGACCACGACCCAGGAAGTTCTTTTCTTCGATCGACGCTTCGACGAGGAAGCCGCCGCCGCTACCCGCAGAGTAACCAGCACCGATACCGAACGAACCGGTCGACTGATCCTGCACGTCGACGATCACGACGACGCGGTCGGCAGCGCTGCCCGGCGCGGTCGAGATGTTCACGGTCGAGAAGTAGCCGAGTGCCTCCAGCCGACGCTTGGCGCGGGCAACCATTTCCTGGTTGAAGGCGTCGCCTTCACCCATGTCGAATTCGCGACGGATAACGTAGTCACGCGTACGGGTGTTGCCGCGGATCTCGATGCGCTCGACGTAAGCACGCTCGCCCTGGTCGACAAGGTAGTCGACGGCGATCGTGTGATTGGCGAGGTCGCGGTTGCCGCGCGGCGTAACGCGCGCAAAAGGATATCCGGCCGAAGCGACACGCTGCGAAATCTCGCTCATCGTCGCCTGAACGTCCTTGGCCTTGTAGACCGAGCCCTCGCGGCTGAGGATAAGCCCCTTCAGCTCTTCGGCATTGACGCCCTCGACGGTCGATTCGACATTGACGGCGCCGAAGTCATAACGCGGACCTTCTTCGACGGTGATCGTCACCGTGTACTCGTTCGTCGCTTCATTGAGCGCCGCGTCCGAGGAAACGACCTGGAAGTCCGCGTAGCCGCGGTTGAAATAAAACTGGCGCAGCAGCTCTTCGTCAGCGCGAAGCTTGTCCGGATTGTAGACATCCTTGCGTGTGATGAACGAGAAGATGCCCGATTCCTTCGTCGCGATGATCGATTGAAGACGACCGTCGCTATAGGCTTCGTTGCCGACGAAATTGATCTGGGAGATCTTGGTGCGCTCACCTTCATTGATCACGAAGGCAAGGTTGACGCGCCCTTCGGCAACCGGAACAACCTGCGTCGTCACCGTGATGTCGCTGCGACCGATGGCAGCGTAGGCGTCCTTGATGGACTGGATATCCGTTTCGACCGTCGCTTCGCTGTACGGGCCGAGCGGCTGCGTGCGCACGACGCCCTGCAGCTTGTCGTCCTTGATCTTGCGGTTGCCGTTGAAGACGACCTGATTGACCAGCTGATTCTCGCTCACGCTGACGACCAGCGTACCGCCGGCGACATTGATGCTGACGTCGGAGAAGTAGCCCGTGGAGTACAGGCGCTTCACGGAAGCGTCGATATCCGCGTTGCTGAAGGCCTTGCCGGGAACGATCGTGATGTTCGCACGGACCGTCTCAGCGCTGACGCGCGTTGCCCCGCGTACTTCGACACGATTGATGACCGCAGCTTCTGCGACGGACGTGCCTGCGAGCAACCCAACACCAGCGCCAGAAACAACAATGCTTGTTGACAGCGCAGCCGCCGACACCGCGTTCAAAAACCTTGAACCAGCTTTCATGTTCAAATCTTACCTTTTCCAAACGTCGCGCGGCAGTTTCGTGCCGACTCCGGTCACGGTTGCCGTTTTAACCGCTTTTCCCATACAAGCAAGCCAGCTCGTTAATTTCTGTTTACTTCAATTCGAACCGTGGCTTAACGGCCACTACAGCCTCGAGTTATCGTAAACAAAACCTTTCTTCGCAAGCCGTTGAAAACCAATCGTTCACAGTATCCGCCGAATTCCCCTCGCCGTTTCCCCGACCGAACGCTAGCCGAAGAACATCGATATGTCGTTCCAGGTGGCAAAGACCATGAGCATCAGCACCATGGCAAAGCCGATCCGATAGGCGACATCCTGCGCGGCGGGACCGACAGGCTTCCCGCGCAACGCCTCAACCGCATAGAACATCAGATGGCCGCCATCAAGCACCGGTACGGGCATGAGGTTAAGCAATCCTATGGAAACTGACAGGATCGCGGCGATATTCAGCAAGAATGGAATGCCGAGCGTCGCCATCTGCCCGGAAACCTTGGCGACGCGGATCGGGCCACCGATCTGGTCCGCCTTCATCCGCCCGGTCAGCACATTGCCGAGGTAGTCGAAGGTGCCCGTAATGACGTGCCAGCTTTGCAGGACGCCCTGCCCTACGGCCTCGATCGGGCCATAGGTGACGGTGCGGAAGTTGCCGGCTTCCTGATCGGTCAGGATACCGATGACGCCGATCTCCATCTTGTTGCCGAACTGGTCGGTGAGCTCCGTCCGCTGGGGCACCATCGGCAAATCGAGTGTCGCGCCGTTGCGTTCGATTCGGATGGTGATCTTTAGCTCGGGGCGCACGCTGACGTAGCGACGAACGTCGTCGAAGGTCGTCACCGGCGAGCCGTCGATCGAGATCAGGCGGTCGCCCGGAACAACGCCTGCCTGTGCGGCTGCGCTATTTTCGTTCACACGCGCAACCACGGGATCTGCGACCTGGCGTCCGTAGACGGAGAACAGAACGGCGAAGATGGCAATCGCGAGGATGAAGTTGGCGATCGGCCCTGCGGCAACCGTCGCTGCCCGCTTCCAGAGCCTGGCGCCGAGGAAGGTCTTGCCGCGCTCTTCCGGCGCGATTGCCTCCAGACGCTTGTAGTCCGGCACGCTCGCCGCGTCCTCGTCACCGTAGAACTTGACGTAGCCACCAAGCGGGATCGCCGACAGTTTCCAACGTGTTCCGTGCCGATCGGTCCAACCGAAAAGTTCGGGACCGAAACCGATCGAGAAGGCGAGGATACGGATTCCCGACCAGCGGCCTACGAGATAGTGCCCCATCTCGTGCACGAAGACCAAAAGGGTCAGCACGAGGAGGAAGGGAATGATGTAGCCGGTCAGAAGCTGAAAGGCATCAAGCAGATATGTCATGAACGTTCCTCAAGTCCCTGCGGTCGGCATCAAGGGCCAAGCAGGACCGAACCGAAGGCGATCTGGCGCCCATCGCTGACGAAATACTGAACCATGACCAGAATCAACGCCGCCACGCAGGCGAATATCAAACCGTCGACCCGATCCATGACCCCGCCGTGCCCCGGAATGAGACGGCTCGAATCCTTCACGCCAAAGCGCCGCTTGATGAAGGACTCGAACAAGTCCCCAACCTGGCTGGCAACCGAGAGCACCAGGGCGATGATCGGGATCCGAAGATCTTGCAGCGAAAAATAAGCCATAAAGACGGCGACGCCAGCAAGAATGCCACAAATCGTGCCACCGATGGCGCCGGACCAGGTCTTGCCGGGCGATATGCGCGGCGCAAGCTTGGGGCCCCCGATCGCACGGCCGGTGAAATAGGCGAAAATGTCGGTTGCCCAGACCACTGCGAAGACGAACAGCGTTGCGATCAGGCCGAGATCGTCGGCGCCACGAAGTGCTGCGAGCGATATGCCGGTGAGGCCTGCATAGGCGATGCCGCCCGGCAGCCACCAGCTTGTCTTTTGAGTAAGGACCCAAAGCAAGGCCGCTCCGAGGCCGAACGCCAGGAAAGGAAGGCTGTAGCCAATGTAACCGGTGACAACGAGGCCTGCGATCACGACTATCGAGAGCCAACCGAAGGCGTTGCCCTGGAAATCTCGCTCGACAAGGGCGGTGATCGTCGACCATTCGTAGTAGACGAGAAGCGCGATCAGGACCGAAAGTAGCTGGAAAGCGAGACCGCCAAACCAGGTCGCAGCGAGAGCGACCGCCGCGAGCACCACTCCCGAAGCGATGCGAAGCTTGAGTTCAGTTTGCATCAGGAACCAACCGCCCGCGTCGGCTCGACCAGTCCGCCGAAACGGCGCTCCCGGCATGCATACTTCTCCAGCGCCGACAGGAAAATCTCACGCGTGAAATCCGGCCACAGTTCGGGAACGAAGATCAGTTCGGAATAGGCGCCCTGCCAGAGCAGGAAATTCGACAGTCGCTCTTCGCCGCTCGTGCGGATGATCAGGTCCGGATCGGGTATGTCGGCGGTGTCCAGCGAGGCTGCAATGCGTTCCTGATTGATGTCCTCAGGGCGCAAACGCCCTTCGGCGACGTCCACCGCGAGGCGACGCATCGCCCGGGTCAACTCGTCACGCGCGCCGTAGTTGAAGGCAATGACCAGGGTAACTCCCGTGTTCGCCCGCGTCGTTTCCTCGGCCTCTATCAATAGCGGCAGGATGTCGCCACGCAGGTTCGAGCGGTCGCCAATGACACGGATGCGGACATTCTCGCGGTGCAGATCGGCGAGATCCCGGCGGATGAAGGTCTTGAGCAACCCCATGAGGTCGCTTACCTCCGACTCCGGCCGGCTCCAATTTTCCGAAGAGAATGCAAAAAGCGTGAGATAGCGGATACCCACCTGGGCCGCCGTCTTGACGGCATCGCGAACGGTCTCGACGCCTTTGCGATGCCCCATGGTACGCGGTAGCCCACGTGCATTCGCCCAACGCCCGTTGCCATCCATGATGATGGCAACATGTTCCGGAACGGTCGTGGAGATGAGGTTTTGCATAAGGCGTCCGCGAAAGGAGACTCAGATCACGAGCAGATCAGACCTGCATGATTTCCTTTTCCTTCTCGGCGAGCAAGCGGTCGATCTCGGAAATCGTTTCATCGGTCATCTTTTGCACGCGCTCGGACTGAGAACGGCTGATATCCTGACCGATGTCGCCATCCTTTTCGGCTTTTTTCAGGTCATCCATGCCGTCGCGGCGCACGTGGCGCACGGCAACCTTGGCTTTTTCAGCGTAATCGTGGGCCACCTTGACCAACGACTTGCGGCGCTCTTCGTTGAGCTCGGGCAGCGGAATGCGCAGGTTCTGGCCGTCGATGATCGGGTTCAGGCCGAGGTTCGATTCGCGAATGCCACGATCGACGGCGCCAACCATCTGCTTGTCCCAGACCGAAACGGACAGCATGCGCGGCTCCGGAACGGTGATGTTGGCGACCTGGTTGAGGGGCACGCGCGAGCCGTAGGCTTCAACGGTCACCGGATCGAGAACGTTCGCCGACGCCCGGCCGGTACGAAGCGATGCGATATCGCTCTTGAATGCGGAAATGGCGCCATCCATGCGACGCTTCAGTTCCTTCAGTTCAACACCTTCACTCATGGTCAAAACTCCCGTTCTAACATTCGCCGGCCGCAGGGGGCCGCTTTGCAGCTCTTTAGTTGTCTGTGACGATGGTCGCGCGACCGCCGCCGGTCAAGATTTCCGCGAAGCCACCCTTTTCGTGGATCGAAAAGACAACGATCGGAATGGTATTTTCGCGTGCAAGCGCAACGGCGGCAACATCCATGACGGCCAAGCCCCTTTCAAGCACCTCGCTGTGGGTCAGGCGGTCGAAACGGGTCGCGGTCGGATCCTTCTTCGGATCGGCAGAATAGATACCATCGACCTGCGTGCCCTTGAAAATGGCCTGCGCACCCATTTCCGCCGCGCGGAGCGCTGCGGCCGAGTCCGTCGTAAAGAAGGGGTTGCCGGTGCCACCGGCGAAGATCACGACGCGGCCAAGCGAGAGATGATGAAGCGTTGCGCGCTGCGAGAAGCTTTCGCAGATTTCCGGCATCGCAATTGCCGAAAGCACGACCGTGTCGATGTCGAGCTTGCGCAGCGAGGTTGCGAGCGCCAGCGCGTTGATGACCGTTGCCAGCATGCCCATGTGGTCGCCGGTCACCCGGTCTCCGCCCTTGGAGGCCACCGCGACACCGCGGAAGATGTTGCCGCCGCCGACGACGACACCGACTTCGACGCCCATCGCGCGTGCTTCGGCGATGTCGGCGGCGATGCGGTCGGCGACCGCCACGTCGATACCGAAGCCCTGGCTACCCATCAGGGCCTCACCGGAGGCTTTAAGGAGAACACGTTTGTAGATTGGTTCGGCCGGCATCATCGCTCCTGATCAGATCGGTGCGCGTGCGCACGACGACGGCGCACAGCGCATAAGGACATATTGCGCTACCCGGTTTCAACCGCTGCGGAGTGATTTCCGGCGGGTCCGGCGCATTGACGAAGCCCGATACACGAAGGGCACCGCGTTGTCACGCGATGCCCCGAGGTTTTCCCAAGATGGGTGAAGAAATCAGCCCTTGGCGACGGCTGCAACTTCTGCGGCGAAGTCGGACTCTTCCTTCTCGACGCCTTCGCCGAGCAGCAGGCGAGCCATGCCGGTCACTTCGATCGGTGCGCCAGCGAGCTTTTCAGCGTCCTTGACGGCCTGACCGACGGTGATTTCCGGGTTCATGACGAAGGCCTGCGAGAGCAGTGCGACTTCTTCAAAGAACTTGCGCATACGGCCTTCAACCATCTTCTCGATGATGTTGTCCGGCTTGCCCGAGGCGCGCGACTGTTCGATGAAGACGTTGCGTTCGCGCTCAGCAACAGCGGCGTCGACTTCTTCAGCGCGGATCGCCAGCGGGTTGGTCGCAGCGATGTGCATGGCAACCTGACGGCCGACCGAGAACAGCACTTCCTTGTCGCCGATCGACTTCAGCGCGACGAGAACGCCGAGCTTGCCGATGCCGTCGCCAGCTGCGTTGTGGATGTAGGTGGCGACAACGCCATCTTCGACCTGCAGCAGAGCTGCGCGACGCAGCGTCATGTTTTCGCCGATCGTAGCAATCGCGTCCTTGATCGTCTCGTCGACCGACTTGCCGGTCGCCGGGTAGGTTGCAGCCGCGATCGCATCGACGGAGCCGTCGGTGGTGAGCGCTACGTTGGCAACGCCGCGGACGAGTTCCTGGAAGGCTTCGTTGCGGGCAACGAAGTCGGTTTCGGAGTTGATTTCGACGACGACGGCCTTGACGCCGCCGCTGACGATGCCGACGAGGCCTTCGGCAGCCGTACGACCCGACTTCTTGTCGGCCTTCGCGATACCCTTGGCGCGCAGCCAGTCAATCGCTGCTTCCATGTCGCCGTTGGTTTCAGCAAGTGCCTTCTTGCAATCCATCATGCCTGCGCCGCTCTTTTCGCGCAGTTCCTTCACCATTGCTGCAGTCACAGTCATCTTTTTTGCCTCTTTGTCTGTTTGGCGGGGGTTGCCCGCGCGTGGCGCGATGCCAGGAGGTTTGGCAGGGAATGGCTTTTCAATGTGACACCATGATGAACGCGTCATCGTGGCCGCTGCCCGGATCCAACGACCCGAACGGATCGCGCCATCCCCGGCTGAAAAGAACAAGGCCGTTTAGACTTTCATCACAAACGGCCTTGTCCCGACATTTCATTGGGGGCGGCAGGGTTGGCTGCCGCCTGGGGCCGATCAGGCGTCGGAGGCCTCGTCGAGCGCCGGCTCGACCGGAACTTCGGCAGAGGCGCCGAGGTCACGGCCAGATGCGCCCTGCTGGCGCGCAATGCCGTCGATGGCTGCGCGGGCGATCAGGTCGCAGTAGAGAGCGATGGCGCGCGAAGCGTCGTCGTTGCCCGGGATCGGATAGTCGATCTGGTCCGGATCGCAGTTCGAGTCGATCACGGCAACAACCGGGATGCCGAGGCGCTTGGCTTCGTCGATCGCGATCGATTCCTTGTTGGTGTCGATGATGAACATCAGGTCCGGGGTGCCGCCCATATCGCGGATACCGCCGAGTGCACGGTTCAGCTTTTCGCGCTCGCGCTCGAGGTTCAGGCGTTCCTTCTTGGTGAAGCCAGAAGCTTCCGAAGAAAGGATTTCGTCGAGCTTGCGCAGGCGCTGGATCGAGTTCGAAATCGTCTTCCAGTTCGTCATCATGCCGCCGAGCCAGCGAGCGTTGACGTAGTACTGGGCCGAACGCTTGGCTGCGTCAGCGATGATTTCCGAAGCCTGGCGCTTGGTGCCGACGAACAGAACGCGGCCGCCGTTGGCAACGGTGTCGCTGACGATCTGCAGGGCGCGCGACAGCATCGGTACGGTCTGAGCGAGGTCGATGATGTGAACGTTGTTACGATCGCCGAAAATGTACGGCTTCATCTTCGGGTTCCAGCGGTGAGTCTGGTGACCGAAGTGAACGCCAGCTTCCAGAAGCTGACGCATGCTAAAATCAGGCAATGCCATGCCTTTTTCTCCTTTTCCGGTTGAACCTCCGCGAAGCGTCGAGCATGGTCTTTCGAACAGCCCACCGGCGGAACGATCCGGATTTCTCCCGGAACATCCCTTGCTTCACGTGTGGAATGGCAGCCCCTTAACCGCAACTGCCCGAGAAATCAAGACGCGAGTGCCGATTTTCGTCGCGATCGGCTATTTGCAGTCCTCGGATTTGAAGACTTCGAGATCGGCAAGCTTACCGCTGAGGACAAAATCGCCGTAGTCCATCGTCAGGTCCCGGGTGATTCCGTTTTCGTAGAGCTTGAACGACATGCGGTAGATTGGCAGCGCATCGCCGCTCTTGTCGTCGTTGAAATAGGAGATCGTCACCGGCCAATAGGCTTCGCTGCCGAACTTGCCAGCCTTGCCGGCATCCGGCTCATCAGCGGTGGGCTTGCGCGATTTACCGACAAAGGTCGAGGTGATCAGCGTCTTGTCGCCCGAATCGGAGCCGTCGAAGATGCGCGCCTCGAACAAGCCTTCCCCCTTCTTCGCCCGCGAGATCACTTCCATCATATGGGCGGTCGGGAAACGACTGGCCGCAAGTTCCACTTCGCGCTTGTCGGGCGCGGTCAGCTCCACCTTGACACCGCTCTTTTCCTCATGCGCCGTTCCGCGCACTTCCTTGTCCAGCTTCTCGTCGGTGAAAGAGCGCGTCAAGAAGCGGAAATTGCCCGTCTTCAGATCCTCATAGGTGGTCGTCTGCTGATCCGTGAGGCGAACTTCCTCGCCGGTGTCGACCTGGGTGACGAAGCGGAAGCTGACCGTGTAGCCCTCGCAAGACGAACCATTGAATTCATAGACCATGCGACCATACATTCCGGCAATGCCCGAACGATCCGACGCATCCTTGAGCTCAAGATCATAGACGGCGCGATGCGGCACGAGGACATTCGCACTCGCCGCCGTAGCACCTGACGCCGTCACGACGGCGTAACAAACGCTGCCCAGAGTGACGAGACCGAAGCCTTTATGAAACATCCGTTTCCTCCTATTGGACTCGCCGGCAATGCTATAAACAAGCGTTCGGCAGAAGCGAGGCGGTGTTTGCAGGAAAATGCCGGCGCCCGCCGCGATCCGGCCTGAATGCAGGATTTTAACACAAAAGACAACAATGGAGCTTTCCATGTCCGCAGAGATCGAAACGCGCCTCAAGGACCTCGGCGTCACCCTTCCCCAGGCTGCGACCCCGGTCGCGAACTATGTGCCGTACGTGATCAGCGGCTCGATGCTCTACATCTCCGGACAGCTTCCGATGGAAGACGGCAAGGTCGCCGTGACAGGCATTGTCGGCAAGGATGTCGACGTCGCCCGCGCGCAACGCGCCGCCGAACTCTGCTCGATCAACATCCTCGCACAGGCAAAATCCGCGCTCGGCGGCGACCTCGGACGCATCCGTCGTCTGGTGAAGATCAACGGCTTCGTCGCCTCGACGCCGGAATTTGTCGAGCAGCACCTCGTCATCAACGGCGCCTCCAATCTGCTCGCCACCGTGCTCGGTGAAGCGGGCAAACACGCCCGCGCCGCCGTCGGCATGGCTTCCCTGCCCTTCAATGCCGCCGTCGAGATCGACGCCGTCATCGAGATCGCCTGATTAGGATGCCGACCATGGCTGATATTTCCTGGCTGAAGGCCCAACCGATCGCCCATCGCGGCTATCACGACATGAACAGAGACGTGTGGGAGAACACGCTTTCGGCTTTCTCCCGTGCCGTCGATGCCGGTTTCGCCATCGAGTGCGACCTGCAATACACCGCCGACAGCATCCCGGTAGTCTTCCATGATGACGACACCCAGCGTCTCTGCGGCATCAAGGGCGACGTGCGCGCGCGCACCGCCGGCGAGCTCGGCCTGATGGCGATTGGCGGGACGAAGGACAAGGTGCCGACGCTGACTCAGATGCTGCGCCTGGTCGCAGGCAAAGTACCGCTGGTCATCGAACTCAAGGGCCGCAAGGGCGACGACGAGGGCTTTGCCGCCGCCGTGCTGGAGACGCTCGAAGGCTACAAGGGACACGTCGCCCTGATGAGCTTCGATCACTGGCTGCTCAAGGACCTGAAGGCGCTCGACGCGCCCTACCCGCTCGGCCTCACTGCGGAAGGCGCCAATCCCGAGACGTTCTTCGTGCACGAGGAAGCCATGCAGCTCGGGCTCGACTTCATCTCCTACCATTACGGCCACCTGCCGAACTCGTTCATCACCAAGGAGCGGACGCTCGGCAAGACGATCATCACCTGGACCGTGCGCGACCGCCAGGCAGAGACCTACACGTTCGCTCACGCGGATCAGATGACCTTCGAGGGCTTCGACCCGCGGGAGGCCCTGGTTTCCTGATCTGATGTCAGACGCCGTCACCATCCGCATAGCCCAATCCTTCGCCGATGTGCCGGCAGCACGCTGGAACGTGCTTTCCGGTGCATCGAAGGTGCATCCCGGCGGCGTCTACAATCCCTTCCTCTCGCATGCCTATCTTTCGGCTCTTGAGGAATCCGGGTCCGCAACTGCGAAAACAGGCTGGCTCGGCCAACACCTGCTTCTCGAAGGATCGGACGGCCATCTGCGCGGCGGTCTAGTCTGCTACTTGAAGAACCACAGCCAGGGCGAATATGTCTTCGACCATGGCTGGGCCGACGCTTTCGAGCGGGCCGGCGGGCGCTATTATCCGAAACTGCAAAGCTCCATTCCCTTCACGCCGGCCACCGGACCGAGACTGCTTACGGTGCCGGGTGAAAACCAGGGCGCAGTTCAGGATGCGCTTGCCGCAAGCATGAAGGAGCTCGCACGCAGACACGATGTCTCGTCGGCGCATGTCACCTTCGTGCCGGAAGCCGAGATGCCTGCCCTAGAGCGCGCCGGCTTCCTTCACCGCACCGATCAGCAGTTCCACTTCACCAATGAAGGCTACGGATCGCACGCCGATTTCCTGGAGACCTTGGCCTCCCGCAAGCGCAAGGCACTCAAGAAGGAACGCAGGGCCGCGGTCGAAAACGGCATCTCGATCGACTGGCTGACCGGCAGCGATCTGACGGAAGCGATCTGGGACCAGTTCTTTGCCTTCTACATGGACACCGGCGGTCGCAAGTGGGGTCGTCCCTATCTGACGCGCGCCTTCTATTCGCTGATCGGCGAGCGCATGGCCGACGATATCCTGCTGGTGATGGCGCGCCGCAACGGCCGCTACATCGCCGGCGCGATCAACTTCATCGGCGGCGACTCGCTCTACGGCCGTCACTGGGGCTGCATCGAGGACCATCCGTTCCTGCATTTCGAGGTCTGCTATCACCAGGCGATCGATTTCGCGATCGCCAAGGGACTGAAGAGGGTCGAGGCCGGCGCCCAGGGTGAACACAAGCTCGCGCGCGGCTACATGCCCGTCACCACCCACTCCGCGCATTTCTTCATGCATTCAGGGCTCGCCCGCGCTGTCGCCGATTATCTCCAGCGCGAGCGTAGGGATGTGGAGGAAACGGGCGAGATTCTTGCAGAACACGGGCCGTTCCGCAAAGGCGAGCGGCAAGACGACTGAACGGCTTTCGGCCAAGGTCGGCCCGCGACAATTCACGAGGAAGAACAATGACCTACGACGACAACAACATCTTCGCCAAGATCCTGCGCGGCGAAATTCCCTCGCACCGCGTCTACGAGGATGACGCGACGATCGCGTTCATGGATGTGATGCCGCAGGCCGAAGGCCACTTGCTCGTCGTACCGAAGGCACCCTCGCGCAACTTGCTCGATGCCGATGCAGCGACGCTGCCGGCGCTCATCGCTACCGTGCAGAAACTGGCGGTCGCGGCGAAAGAGGCCTTCGAGGCCGATGGCGTGACGGTGATGCAGTTCAACGAGACACCGGCCGGCCAATCCGTCTTCCACCTGCACTTCCATGTCATTCCGCGACGGGCCGGCGTGCCGCTGAAGCCGCATTCCGGTACGATGGAAGACGGCGCCGTGCTCGCGGCGAATGCCGAAAAGGTTCGGCAAGCGCTGTAGTCTCGCCTGCACTCGATAACCGACACTCCATGAACGGATTGAGCCGGCGCCCCGCCGGCTCTCGGCTCAGGCTTCGCCTAAAAACCCAGCCACCAGAGCCCCAATGCGAGCGCTGCGATGGCTGTCGCTATTCCGATCGCCGGCTTTCGTCCGAACAGAAAGAAAGCGACCGCCCCAAGTCCGACGGACCCCACCCGCAGCCAGAGCGGGGATTGTTCGAGCACGCCTGTCGGATAAAGGATGAGCTTCGCGATGACCGCCGCGACAAGAGCGGTCGCGACCGCCCTCACCCAGTTCAGCGCCTCGGAATCGTCCCGCAACTTGTTGCCGGCAACGACGCCGAGCCAGCGCCAGATGTCGGTCGCGAGCCAGCCGGCAATCGCGATGAAGGCATAGGCCCACCAACCATCCTGCCACGTCATACGCCCACCTCCTTGCGTTGGCGCCAGAGGCGCTCGACCAGCCAGGCGAGCGTGCCGCCGACTAGACCGGCGAGCAGGATGTCGAATTCCGGAAACAGCCAATAGAACAGCGGCCCGCCGACAAGTCCGAAGAGCAGCGCGACGTAGACGACGGGGTGGCGCGCCGAATGCCAGATCGATGCGAGGAAATAGACAGGCGTCAGAAAGAACAGGCAGCCCGCAACGATCGGCGGGAAGTCCGCGACGAAATGATAGACGACGGCAACCAGCAGCATGTTCGCCGCAACGAGCGTGATGCCGAAGCCGGCAAAGAAGGCGACGCGCCGTTCACGCGGCACCTGCGGCACCTTCTCCATTGCGAACACCCAGGCGGTGATCGCCACGAAATGCGAAAGGAAGAGGAGCAGCCAGGTCGGCGTTCGCGATGCGCGCAGTTCCGGGACGAGCGCCGCAACCATCGGCATCAGCCGGACGGAAGACAGCGAAACCGCCAGGAAAGCGGCCGCCAAGTTCGCGCCGCTCATTATCGAACTGACAAGAATGACTTTCGCCGGAAGCGCCCAGACCATGCCGACCATGAAGACGACCTGCTGCACTGGGATCCCAGCTTGCGCCGTCAGCGAACAGAAGCCGACGAAGGACAGCATCAGGATCAAGGCCGGCAGGCTGAAGATGCCCCGCATACCTCTCCCGAACCAGGCGAGCGATGATTGCCCGTCTTCTTCCCTATCCATTGGCAATTCCGGATTGTCTTTGATTTTCGATCACGATGATCTTGGGTCGAATCGACCCAAGATCATCGTGATCGAATATAAGTTATTGGAGCGGGATGCGGGCGAAAAACCGCGCACACTTTTCCTCATCCCGCTCTCAAGAAAACGGTGCCGGATGGTTTGCATCCGGCACCGTCGAACATTTCTTGCGAGGGTCTATTTCTTGCGCGGCACCTTCGGCACCGTGCGGCCCTTTCTCGGAGCCGCGTCGCCGACCCCGGCTTCGCCATCGGAGGATGCCTTGGCGGCTGCCTTCTTCGGCTTGGACTTCGGTGCGGGCTCGGCACCCACTTCTTCCTTGTCCTCGGCCTTCTTCTGCTTTGCCGCCTTCATCGCCGGGCGGGAAACCTCCGCCTTCGGCTTGATCGGCGTCGTTTCCGGAACCGCATCGAGCAGCAAGCCCTTGGTGCCATCGGCCTTGGTACCGATCGTCACCTTGACGACGCCGCCCTTCTTCAGCTTGCCGAAGAGGATTTCATCGGCGAGCGGCTTCTTGATGTTTTCCTGGATGACGCGGGCGAGCGGCCGCGCGCCCATCTTCTCGTCATAGCCCTTCTCGGCGAGCCAGGCGATTGCCTCCGGCGCGAGGTCGAAGGTGACGTTGCGCTCGGCGAGCTGGGTCTCCAGCTGCATGACGAACTTCTGCACGACCTGGTGGATGACCGGGGTCGGCAGCGAGGCGAAGGGAATGACCGCATCCAGACGGTTGCGGAATTCCGGCGTGAACAGACGGTTCAGCGCCTCTTCGTCTTCACCGGTACGCTTGGAAGAACCGAAGCCGATGGCGGCCCGGGCCATTTCCGATGCGCCGGCATTGGTGGTCATGATCAGGATGACGTTGCGGAAGTCGATCTTCTTGCCGTTGTGATCGGTCAGCGAGCCGTGGTCCATGACCTGCAACAGGATGTTGAACAGGTCCGGATGCGCCTTCTCGATCTCGTCGAGCAGCAGCACGCAATGCGGATGCTGGTCGACGCCATCGGTCAACAGGCCGCCCTGGTCGAAGCCGACATAGCCGGGAGGTGCACCGAGCAGACGCGAAACCGTGTGCCGCTCCATGTATTCCGACATGTCGAAGCGCAGAAGCTCGACGCCGAGCGACGTCGCAAGCTGCTTGGCGACTTCCGTCTTGCCGACGCCGGTCGGGCCGGAGAAGACATAGCAGCCGATCGGCTTGTTCGGTTCCCGCAGGCCGGCACGCGCCAGCTTGATCGAAGACGCGAGCGCTTCGATCGCCAGGTCCTGGCCATAGACGACCGAGCGCAGTTCCTTTTCGAGGTTGGCGAGAACGGCCTCATCATCCTTCGAAACGGTCTTGGGCGGGATGCGCGCCATCGTCGCGATCGTCGCCTCGATCTCCTTTTCGGTGATCAGCTTGCGGCGCTTGCTTGCCGGCAGCAGCATCTGCGCAGCACCGGATTCGTCGATCACGTCGATCGCCTTGTCAGGCAGCTTGCGGTCGTTGATGTAACGGGCGGAAAGTTCAACCGCGGCCTTGATCGCCTCGTTCGAGTATTTCAGGTGGTGATATTCCTCGAAGTAAGGCTTCAGACCCTTCATGATCTCGATCGCGTCGGCGATCGTCGGCTCGTTCACGTCGATCTTCTGGAAGCGGCGAACCAGCGCCCGGTCCTTCTCGAAGAACTGGCGGTATTCCTTGTAGGTGGTCGAACCGATGCAGCGGATCGCGCCGGAGGAGAGCGCCGGCTTCAGGAGATTGGACGCATCCATGGCGCCACCGGAGGTGGCCCCAGCGCCGATGACGGTGTGGATCTCGTCAATGAAGAGCACGGCACCCGGATAGTCCTCAAGCTCCTTGACGACCTGCTTCAGGCGCTCTTCGAAATCGCCGCGATAGCGCGTGCCGGCGAGCAAGGTGCCCATATCCAGCGAGAAGATCGTCGCATCCTGTAGCGCTTCCGGTACCTTCTTTTCAATGATGCGCTTGGCAAGGCCTTCGGCGATCGCCGTCTTGCCGACGCCGGGGTCGCCGACATAGAGCGGATTGTTCTTCGAGCGGCGGCACAGCACCTGGATGGTGCGGTTCACCTCGGCGTGACGCCCGATCAACGGGTCGATCTTGCCTGACTTCGCCTTTTCATTGAGGTTGACGCAATAGGCCGTAAGCGCGTCCTGCTGCTTCTTGGCGCCAGTTTCCTCGGTGTCGCGCGAAGGCTTCTGCTCGGATTCGTGATCGTCGGCGCCGCGCACCGGCCGGGATTCGGAGGTGCCGGGCCGCTTGCCGATGCCGTGTGAAATGAAGTTGACGGCGTCGTAACGCGTCATCTCCTGCTCCTGCAGGAAATAGGCGGCATGGCTTTCGCGCTCGGCGAAGATGGCAACCAGCACGTTGGCGCCGGTGACTTCTTCACGGCCGGACGATTGGACATGGATGACCGCGCGCTGGATGACACGCTGGAAACCCGCCGTCGGCTTGGAATCTTCGTCGTAGCCGGTCACGAGATTGGAAAGCTCGTTGTCGACATAATCCGTCACGGTCTTGCGCAGCGTCTCGAGATTGACGTTGCAGGCACCCATCACGGCCGCCGCGTCGGCATCATCGATCAATGCCAGAAGCAGATGCTCGAGCGTGGCGTATTCATGGTGGCGCTCGTTGGCAAAAGTCAGTGCCTGGTGTAGCGCCTTTTCGAGACTGGGCGAAAATGTTGGCACGTTAGTTCCTCATTTCTTTTCCATGACGCATTGCAACGGATGCTGATGCTGCCGGGCAAAATCCATCACCTGCGTCACCTTGGTTTCGGCGACCTCATAGGTGAAGACGCCGCACTCTCCCACGCCATGATTGTGGACATGAAGCATGATGCGGGTCGCCTCTTCCGGGTTCTTCTGAAAGAAGCGCTCCAGGATATGGATGACAAATTCCATCGGCGTGTAATCGTCATTCAAAAGCAGAACACGATACAAACTCGGCTTTTTGGTCTTCGGCTTGGTACGCGTGATGACGGACGTGCTGCGGTTGTTGCCGTTTCCCTCGTCATCGCTACCTTGCTGCATCCGGACCGGCATGGCGATCATTCTTGTCAGTTCCTTGTACAGCAGCGACCCCACTGAACTTGGCCGCAGCGTGCTTGCCCTTTATCTAATGGTTCGTTTTCAGATTTTAAGACCGAACCAACGCACTGCAATCATAATCGCACGACCGCGCGTAAGATTGATCAACTTTCTTCGGGCTGCGCACAGCTAATGCGAGAAACAAAAAGGCCGGTCGCAAGCGCTGCGACCGGCCTTTTTTTGGAATGTGGTTCTTTGCCTGGCGATCAGGCGGCGGCAGCGGCGGCCTTGACTGCTGCCGTTGCCTTGGCAACCGGCGCTTCGTAGGGCTTGTAAGCGTCCTTGGCGAGATCAGCGTACATTTCGCCGATCTTCGTTGCCTCGGCGACGAAGCCTTCGTAGCTCGCCTTGATGAAATTGGTCTGCAGTTCGAAAACAGCTTCGACACTCTTGGTGCTCGACAGCTTCTCGACGTGCGCAACGCCATCTTCAAAGGACTTCTTGGAGTAGTCCGCAGCTTCAGTCGCGATAGCCTGGAGACCCTTGGTCCAAGCGGAATAGCTCTTTACAGCCACGTCAATGGCTTCTTTGCTCTTCTTGTTTGCATCGTCGAAGTTGAACATCGGGTGTCTCCTTAGTGACGGCCTGATCTGGAGGCTTCAGTTTATGTGCACTGCACAAAAAGTCAAGACGAGTGTGCGACGCAATAAAATACAACGGATGCAACAACTTGATGAAGAAATGCGCTCCCGCGAAAAAAAATTCTTACGGCGCGGTGAAGAACCAAGATGAGCGACGCGAGCAATTGCTCAGCGCGATGCATAAATCCCCATTAAAACAATAAACCCCGAAAATCTCAGGGGATTTTCGGGGTTTATTGTTTTCGGACGTCCTCGTCAGACTTAGAGGTCGATGTCGAGGATTGCCATGGAGAAATTGTAGGAAAGCTCGCCATCTTCCTCATCGCGGAAAACGACACCGAGGAACTCGTCACCGAGATAGACTTCAGCGGACTCGTCCTTCTTCGGGCGCGCCTTGACGACCATCTGCTGATTGAAGGTGCGCTTGAAATAGGCTTCAAGCTTGCGGATTTCTTCGGGCTTCAAAACACGTCTCCGTAGCCGTTTATCTGTGCGGCGCTTCTCGCACGCTGCATCGCCGGGTGTAAACCCCTCGAAAGAGGCTTACGCACCGGTTCCCGTATGTTCAGATATCGAAGCTGCTCAGGATCTGGTCCATCTGACGCGATGGCTCGGAGCAACCGGCCTCGCCCACCACCTTCGCCGGCACGCCTGCGACCGTCGTTTTCGGCGGCACCGGCTTCAACACGACCGAGCCGGCGGCGATGCGCGAGCAATGGCCGATATGGATATTGCCAAGGATCTTGGCGCCGGCGCCGATCAGGACGCCATCAGCGATCTTCGGATGACGGTCGCTGCCCTCCTTGCCCGTGCCACCGAGCGTCACGCCGTGCAGGATGGAGACATTGTCTCCGATCACCGCCGTCTCGCCGACGACAAGACCGGTGGCGTGATCAAGGAAGATGCCGCGCCCGATGCGGGCAGCAGGATTGATGTCCGTCTGGAAGACGCTCGACGCGCGGCTCTGCAGATAGAACGCGAAATCCTTGCGGCCGCGCTTCAGCAGCCAATGGGCCAGGCGGTGCGTCTGGATAGCATGGAAGCCCTTGAAATAGAGTACCGGCTCGATGAAACGGGTGCAGGCGGGATCGCGGTCATAGACGGCCTGGATGTCGACACGCAGAATGGTGCCCCATTCCGGCCAATCCTCCATCATCTCCGAGAAGGTCTGTCGCAAGAGGTTTGCCTGAAGATCGGGATGATCGAGCCTTTCGCAGATGCGATAGATCACGCTTTCTTCGAGCGAGTGCTGATTGACCACCGTCGAATAGAGGAAGGCCGCAAGCATCGGGTCCTGCTCGGCTGCCACGCGGGCTTCCTCACGCAGGCTGTTCCAGATCGGGTCCATCACCTTCAAAGCTTCCGTCTGGCGAAGTTCGGTCTTGGCGACCATCGTCGCTCTCCTTCCTGTCCGTCCTACAGTCACTATAGGGGAAATCCGGCATGACTTAAATGGCCCGGCCTCAGTTCCACCCTCGGTCGAGCAGCTCAGAAGCGGGCAAGCGTGCGGTGCTTCCCCCGTTCCGTCGCGGTCGGCAGTCTAGGCGCGTCCCACTTCCTCGAGGAACTCGAGCACGGCCTTCTTGAAAACCCGGTCACCCACGGCGAGCATATGATCCCTGCCCGGAATATCAAGCGCACGCGCGTTGGGCATCAACTCCGCCAGCTCCTGCGGTGAGCCGGCAATGTCGTCCTTGGTCCCGACACCGACCAGGGTCGGCACGTCGATGCGCCCCATATCCTCGGCCGTCAGCAGGTCGCGAGACGTCGAGATGCAGGCCGCAAGCGCCTGCCTGTCGCTTTTGGTCTGGTCGGCAAAGGCGCGGAACATGCGGCCGCGTGCATGGGTCACGACATCCAGGGACGGCGCCGACAAGGCATCTGCAATCGGGTCCCAATCCCCTACCCCCGTCACCATACCGACGCCGAGCCCGCCAAAGACCAGCGAACGGACGCGGTGGGGATGGGCGAGTGCCAGGAAGGCCGAGATGCGTGCGCCCATCGAATATCCCATCACATGCGCTTCGGCGATGCCGAGATGACCCAAAAGCGCTACGGCGTCGCCCGCCATCTGCTGCGGATGATAAAGCGCTGGATCGTAGGGTTTACTGCTCTTGCCATGCCCACGGTTGTCGAGCGCGATGACGCGATAGCCGGCGTCGCCCAGCGTCTTCAGCCACCCCGGGAAAACCCAGTTGACGTTGGCGCTCGATGCAAAACCATGAATGAGGAGAATGGGCGCGCCGGCTGGATCACCTTCGTCGAAGAAGGCGATCTCCAGGCCTTCATGGGTAAAGCGGGAAAACGGCGGCGGATTGAGATCCATCTTTATCATCCTGGGAGGTATCGATGCGGCGCAACCTAGTTCGTCGCTCTGGCGAGTGAAACCCCGCCCCGGCAAAAACCACAGCTGCGGCGTGTTTGCCGCTACACTTTTGCAGCAAAGCTCACTATGGTGCCGCCAACTTTAGAGACTGCATTCATCGGAGCATGACATGGCCGGCCACAGCATCCCGCACTTCCAGAACGACGGCGGACATCAGGCAATCGAAATCGGCGTCAAGGAATTCATGTGCACCGGCGCGTCCATTCCGTACGATCACCCGCACATCTTCATCGATATGGGCGACGACAACGAGAAGGTCTGCTCCTACTGCTCCACGCTCTATCGCTACAATCCGAAGCTGAAGGCGACGGAAACCAACCCGCCCGGCTGCCTCTTCGCCCACAAAGCCGCCTGATAAGCCACGATGTCGCGCCCTGTCGCGATCATCGGCGCCGGTATCGGCGGACTCACGGCCGCCTTGTGCCTCGCCCGCCGAGGCTTCGAAGTCGACATCATCGAACGGGCAACGGCGCTGACCGAGGTCGGCGCCGGCCTGCAATTGTCGCCGAACGCCTCACGCATCCTCATAGAGCTCGGCCTGCTTGCGGAACTCGAAGCCTACTGGAGCGAGCCCGAGCGCATCGGCCTAGTTGACGGCGTATCCTTGAGCCCTCTTGCCAGCGTATCGGCCGGCGCTTTCGCGCGTCGCCGCTGGCACGCGCCCTATGCCGTCATGCACCGCGCGAGCCTGCAGAAAGTCCTGCATGCCGCCGTGGAGGCAGAACCGCGCTGCCGCCTGCAACTCGGCTGCCATATCGACGATCCTGATGAGCAGACCATCATAACACTGACGGGGCGCCGCCCGGACATCATCGTCGGCGCCGACGGCATCTGGTCGCGGTTGCGCAACGGCGTCCCCGGGGCCGGTCGTGTACGGTTTTCAGGCAACGTCGCCTGGCGCATGACGCTCGCCCGCGACACGGCCGCCGGCCTTCTCCCGAACCAGGTCACGGCGTTCCTCGGCCCTCGCGCCCATCTCGTCGCCTACCCGTTGCGGGAAGTTGACGGTTTCAATCTCGTCGCGATCATCGAGGGAAAGGAGACCGACGCCGTCTGGGTCGGCAAGGATTCGGACAAGCGCCGTCAGGACTGCCTGAATGCTTTCTCCGGCTGGAACGCGGGCATCCGCTCGCTGCTCGAAATGGCTGCCGCCCCCACCTACTGGCCATTGTGCACAGTCGACGACGGGGCCTGGCAAGACGGGCGAAAGACCGTACTGATCGGCGACGCGGCCCATGCCATGACGCCCTTTGCGGCACAGGGCGCGGCCATGGCGATCGAGGACGCCTTCGAGCTTTCCGACTGCCTGGCGACCGGCATCGATATCCCGAAGGCGCTGGCTGCATTCGAGGCGAGGCGTCGACCACGCATCGCGCGGGTCCGGCGCCGCGCTGCGTTCAATCATTTTGCCTACCACGCCCGTGGGCCGCTACGGCTCGGCCGCGACATCGTCCTGAAACTCAAGGGACCGGATGCGCTCGCTGCCGACCTTGATTGGCTCTACGGCTACGGCGCCCAGCGCTGACTGCGGACAGGCGACTGGGCAACACGCAGATTCCATAGTCGGTGGTGACGAGGCGCCGCGAATGAACGCGGCGCCTCAGGCCGTCAAACGGCGTTGGCCGCGGCCAATCCCGCTTCGATGTCGCGTCGGATGTCCGGCACATCCTCAAGCCCGATCTGCAGGCGGATCACCGGACCTTCTGTCGGCGCCAGCGCCACCTTGCGGTCCGACAGGCTGACATGGAGTGCCAAGCTCTCGAAGCCGCCCCAGGAATAACCGAGCCCGAACAGTTTCAGCGCGTCGAGGAAGGCGTGCGCCTTGGCCTTGAACCGATCGGCGCTTTCCGCTTTTAGGACGAAGGAGAAGATGCCGCTTGCGCCGGCGAAATCGCGTTTCCAGAGTTCGTGTCCCGGGAAGCTCGGCAGTGCCGGATGCAGGACACGGGCGACCTCATCCCGCCCTTCCAGCCACTGGGCCAGGGCAAGTGCGCTCTCCTGGTGCCGCTCGAGGCGAATGCCCATCGTCCTCAGGCCACGCAGGATCTGGTAGCTGTCGTCGGGCGAAACGCAGACACCGAGGGTCACCATCGCCTCGGTCAAGGCCGGCCAGTGGGCGGCGTTCGCCGACACCGTACCCAGGAGAACATCCGAATGACCGGACGGATACTTGGTGGACGCATGGATCGACACATCGACGCCGTGATCGAGCGGCCTGAAGTAAACCGGCGTCGCCCAGGTGTTGTCCATGGTGACGACGCAGCCGTGGCGATGAGCAACGTCGGCGATGGCACGGATATCCTGCATTTCGAACGTATTCGAACCCGGCGCTTCGGTATGCACCAGGCGCGTGTTCGGGCGGATCAGGTTTTCGATTCCGGCACCAATCATCGGATCGTAGTATTCGACGGTGACGCCAAGACGCTTCAGCATCGTGTCGCAGAAGTGGCGCGTTGGGAAATAGACCGAATCGACGATCAGCGCGTGATCGCCCGCCGAGAGATAGGTAAGGAACGGCACCGTTACGGCAGCCAGACCGGAGGGTACAAGAATCGTCCCGGCGGAACCTTCAAGTTCGTTGATCGCGTCGCAAAGCGCATCCGTGGTCGGCGTTCCACGCGTCCCGTAGGTGTACTTCTGCGCGCGCATTTCCATCGACTTCGCATTCGGAAACAGCACCGTGGAGGCATGCACCACCGGTGGGTTGACGAAGCCGAAATAGTCGGAGGGATTGTTGCCGCTATGAGCGAGACGGGTGTTGATGCCCGCCTTGCCATTCACATTGCCGCTGTCTGCCATTGCATGTTCCGCTTCTGATTTCGAAAGAGAAACTCTTCGAATGAGCCACAACCGCGGTCAAGTGGCAAAAATCATGGAGCGTCGTTTTGGCCGTCATCGGCCGGCATTTGGCGATTTTTCGCCCAGGGCCCGCCCATTGCCCCCAAAAACTGCCTAACTTTCTGGCTTGTTTCGGGTTTTTCACATGCAAAACCAGAAAATCGGCGGCCTCTCTTGACCCTCATGGAATTTGAGCATGAGATAGCCTGTACTCGCGCCAGGAGGGTGGCGGAGGCTGCACGCGCCAGGAGAGGCGCTGGTGCAGACGGGAACTAACGACAACAGAAAAAGGTTCTAAAAATGGCAAAAAGAATTCTGACAGCTCTCGTTGGCGCCGCTGTCATGGGGATTGGCACACAGGCGGCTTCGGGCGCTACCCTTGATGACGTGAAGGCCAAGGGCTTTGTCCAGTGCGGCGTGAACACCGGTCTCGCCGGCTTTGCTGCCCCGGATGCCTCGGGCAATTGGAGCGGTTTCGACGTCGACTACTGCAAGGCAATCGCCGCCGCGATCTTCGCGGATGCCAGCAAGGTAAAGTACACACCCACTTCGGCCAAGGAACGCTTCCCGGCGCTGCAGTCCGGCGAGGTCGATGTCCTTGCGCGTAACACCACCTGGACGATCAACCGCGACACCGCGCTCGGCTTCAACTTCCGCCCGGTCAACTACTATGACGGCCAGGGCTTCATGGTTCGCAAGAGCCTGAACGTAAAATCGGCCCTCGAGCTTTCGGGCGCAGCCGTCTGCGTGCAGACGGGCACCACCACCGAGCTCAATCTTGCCGACTACTTCAAGTCGAACAACCTGCAGTACAATCCGGTCGTCTTCGAAAAGCTCGAAGAAGTGAACGCCGCCTATGACGCCGGTCGTTGCGACGTCTACACGACCGACCAGTCGGGCCTTTATTCGCTGCGCCTGACGCTTTCCAAGCCGGACGATCACATGATCCTGCCGGAAATCATCTCGAAGGAACCCCTCGGCCCGGCCGTGCGCCAGGGTGACGACCAGTGGTTCGATATCGTCAGCTGGGTTCACTATGCGCTGATCCAGGCCGAAGATTTCGGCATCACCCAGGCCAACGTCGAAGAAATGAAGAAGTCCGCCAACCCGGACGTTCAGCGCTTCCTCGGCGTCGAAGCTGACAGCAAGATCGGCACCGACCTTGGCCTGACCAACGAATGGGCCGTGAACATCATCAAGGCCGTCGGCAACTACGGCGAAGTCTTTGACCGTAACATCGGCGCTGGCAGCCCGCTCAAGATCGAGCGTGGCCTCAACGCCCTGTGGAACAAGGGCGGCATCCAGTACGCCCCGCCGGTCCGCTAAGCGATTATCCAAGACTGGGGAAGCGGGTCACCGCTTCCCCATCCAACGATAAAAACACCCAAAGGGTGACAAAGGGGAAAGAGGCATTGCATGGCGATTGGCGTCACAACTACGCCTGAAAAAAGCAAACCGTCGGGGTCGATCATCTACGACCCGCAAGTGCGCGGGATCTTCTATCAGGTACTCACCCTCGTCGTTCTCGCGGCCTTCGTCTATTGGATCGCCGACAATACGATCGAGAACCTCAAACGAGCGAATATTGCTTCCGGTTACGGCTTCCTGAATGGGCGCGCCGGTTTCGACGTCGGACAGTCTTTGATCGCCTTTACCAGCGATTCGACCTATCAGCGCGCGCTTGTCGTTGGTCTGCTCAACACGCTGCTGGTCGCTGTCTGCGGTATTTTCACCGCCACCATCATCGGCTTTGCGGTCGGCATCGGACGGCTGTCGCACAACTGGCTAATTGCCAAGCTGTCGCTCGCCTATGTCGAGATCTTCCGCAACATCCCGCCGCTGCTCGTCATCTTCTTCTGGTACAGCGGCGTTCTGGCGATCCTGCCGCAGCCACGTGAATCTGCGGCACTGCCGCTCAACATGTTCCTCAACAACCGCGGTCTCGCCTTTCCCAAACCGATCTTTGAAGACGGCTCGATGTACACGGTTCTTGCCTTCTTCATCGCGATCATCGCCAGCTTCTTCGTGGCGCGGTATGCGCGCAAGAAGCAGGAAGCCACCGGACAGCGCTTCCCGGTTCTTTGGACGGCTCTCGGCCTGATCATCGGCTTGCCACTCTTGACGTTCCTCGCCACGGGATCGCCGATCACCTTCGACGTTCCCGTTGCCGGCAAGTTCAACCTCACCGGCGGCTCGGTCATCGGGCCGGAATTCTTGTCGCTGTTCCTGGCGCTCTCGTTCTATACCGCGGCCTTCATCGCCGAGATCGTGCGCGCCGGTATTCGCGGTGTTTCCAAGGGGCAGACGGAGGCCGCGCACGCGCTCGGCATTCGCCCGGGTCTGACGACGCGCCTCGTGGTTGTTCCCCAGGCGCTGAGGATCATCATTCCGCCGCTCACCAGCCAGTATCTGAACCTGACCAAGAACTCCTCGCTCGCCGTCGCCATCGGCTACGCCGATCTCGTGGCCGTCGGCGGCACGATCCTCAACCAGACGGGGCAGTCGATCGAGATCGTTACGATCTGGATCGTCGTCTACCTGTCGCTGAGCCTCGCGACGTCGCTGTTCATGAACTGGTTCAATGCCCGAATGGCCCTGGTGGAGAGATAAGACCATGACCACACCCCAGGCAACTTTCGTCCGCGCCTCGATGATCGAGGCTTCCGCACCGCCGATCGCAGAAGGCGGCGTCGTCCACTGGCTGCGCGAGAACCTTTTCGCCACGCCGAAGGATACGGTGCTTACCATCATCGGTGCACTCGCGCTCGCGTGGTTCCTGCCGCCGGCAATCCAATGGCTGTTCCTTGACGCCGCCTGGACCGGTGGGGGCCGTGGCGTCTGCGCCACGGTTGCACAGGGCGGTAGCCAGCCGGAAGGCTGGAGCGGCGCGTGCTGGGCCTTCGTCAACGCGAAGCTCGACCAGTTCGTGTACGGCCGCTATCCGCTCGATGAACGCTGGAGACCGACGCTGGTCGGCATCCTCTTCATTCTTTTCCTCGTGCCGATGGCAATACCGAAGGTCCCTTACAAGGGCATCAACGCCATCCTGCTTTTCGCCGTTCTGCCGCTCATCTCCTTGATTCTGCTTCCGGGCGGCTGGTTTGGGCTGACATTCGTCGAGACGCCGCTCTGGGGCGGCCTGATGGTGACGCTCATTCTCTCTTTCGTCGGCATCGCCGTGTCGTTGCCGCTCGGCATCCTGCTAGCACTTGGCCGGCGATCACATATGCCCGTGATCAAGATGCTCTGCACCGCTTTCATCGAGCTGGTGCGCGGCATTCCGCTGATCACCGTCCTGTTCATGGCCAGCGTCATGCTGCCCTTGTTCCTGCCGCAGGGTGTCACCTTCGACAAGTTCCTGCGTGCGCTGATCGGCGTGTCGCTCTTTGCCTCGGCCTACATGGCCGAAGTGGTGCGCGGCGGTCTGCAGGCCATTCCGAAGGGGCAGTATGAAGGAGCGGATTCGCTCGGCCTCAGCTTCTGGCAGAAGATGAACCTCATCGTGCTGCCGCAGGCGCTGAAGCTCGTCATTCCGGGAATCGTCAACACCTTCATCGGTCTCTTCAAGGATACGTCGCTGGTGTCGATCATCGGCATGTTCGACCTGCTCGGCATCGTTCGCTTCAACTTCACCGACGCCAACTGGGCCTCTTCGGTCACGCCGATCTCGGGCCTTATTTTCGCTGGCTTCATATTCTGGCTTTTCTGCTTCAGTATGTCGCGCTATTCAGGCTTCATGGAACGCGTTCTCGACACGGCCCATAAACGATAAAATGAGGGGAGGATCGCATGGCAAACGCAGCCACTGCTTCCAAAATGACTGTTTCCGCAACGGATGTCGCGGTTGAAATCACTGGAATGAACAAGTGGTACGGGGATTTCCACGTCCTTCGTGACATCAACCTGAAGGTTATGAAAGGCGAGCGCATCGTCATTGCCGGCCCGTCGGGCTCCGGCAAGTCGACGATGATCCGCTGCATCAATCGCCTCGAAGAGCACCAGAAGGGCAAGATCGTCGTTGACGGCATCGAGCTGACCAACGACCTCAAGAAGATCGACGAAGTGCGCCGCGAAGTCGGCATGGTGTTCCAGCACTTCAACCTCTTCCCGCACCTGACGATCCTCGAAAACTGCACGCTTGCGCCGATCTGGGTGCGCAAGATGCCGAAGAAGCAGGCGGAAGAAATCGCGATGCACTTCCTGAAGCGCGTCAAGATTCCCGAACAGGCGAACAAATATCCGGGCCAGCTCTCCGGCGGTCAGCAGCAGCGCGTGGCGATCGCCCGCTCGCTGTGCATGAATCCGAAGATAATGCTATTCGACGAGCCGACTTCGGCGCTCGACCCGGAAATGATCAAGGAAGTGCTCGACACGATGGTCGGCCTCGCCGAGGAAGGCATGACCATGCTCTGCGTGACCCACGAAATGGGCTTTGCCCGCCAGGTCGCCAACCGCGTGATTTTCATGGACCAGGGACAGATCGTCGAGCAGAACTCGCCGGCCGAGTTCTTCGACAATCCGCAGCACGAGCGCACCAAGCTCTTCCTCAGCCAGATCCTGCACTAGGATCGGCAGACGCCTTCACAAGGAAGCCCGTCTCGTCGAGGCGGGCTTTTTCAATTCGTATTGCTTGGCTCGATCCTATTCAACGCGATAGCGCAAAGTGCCGACGGACCAGCGGATACTACGCCTGTCAAGATCATCGGCCCAGGTCTTCTGTAGCCGCGCGACGATGTCGCTCAAGGTCTCCCGGGTATTCAGCTCAACCTTCAGACCACGGGATTTCGGCGCGACGTCGCTCAGATCGACGGCATCGCTGACCACGAGTGCAACGAAGGCACTCTCGCCCTCACCCGACGCTTCGAAATCGAAGCCATAATAGTCGTCCGGAAATGTCAGCGGTACGTCCGGCGCAAGCGGCGTGATCTTCTGCGCGAACTCGTTCGGGAAGACCTGCGTGGCCTTGCCCTGGCTGTTCACGTCGAAGAGCAGCAGGTCGCCGCCGGTCCGGCTGGTGACTGTCAGCTTGAAAACGTCGCCGGCCTTCATGGTCGTGGGTCGGTCTATGACGAGTTTCACTTCGCCGGTCTCGGTCTTGCCAATGATGTCACCGATCGCGTTGACCGCATCGGAGTCCTGATAGGTCGTCGGCGTCCCACTTGGAGCGCTGGATTGCTGGTAAGTCCCCTGCCCGTTGCCACCCGCACCGAGCTTTTCGGGTGCGATTGCACTCTCGCCAAGCGTCTGCGCCTTGCTTTCCAATTGCGGGTCGAGATTGCCGCATTTTTCCTGCGAGGAGCAGTAAGCGGTCGACTGCACCTTTACGAATTCGAGCAGTTCGGCATTGCTCGTCAAACCGTTGCCGTTGGCGTCCGCCGCATTGCCGGTCTGGCCAGCGACGAAAGCCGCGGTGAACACGCCGTGCCGATCTTCGACGGGAAGCCGCACATCGTCCCAGGCCACCTGGTATGGAGCGGCCGCGCTCCAGGCGGTCACGCCCGATTCCACCAGCTTCGGCTTATCGACGACGGCAAGATCGATCCTGAGGCCGCGGGTCAATGCCTGCTCAACCGGCTTGGCATGCGGGCGGGGCAGGAAACGAGCGCCCTCGATGCCCGACGAGACGTCGTCGGAAAGCGAACGAGAGATCGTGCCTGAATGGCAGGCATCAATCACCATCGTCACCGCCCGCCCCTGCAGCCGTTCCAGGATCCGGTCGATCTCATCGTCGAGGATCGCGCCTTGCCAGTCCGTTTCACCGGAGACGATATCGACGGGCGCCAGCGCCTCGTCCAGTCCATCCTGCTCGTCGCCATCTGCATCCGTCACCTGAAGGCCGTGACCGGAAAAGTAGATGTAGACGCGATCGCCGGGTCCGGTTGCTTCGACCAGCCACATGTTCATGGCCGAGAGTATCCCTGATCGCGTCGCCTGCTCCTCCTTCAAAATGCGGATCGAGGACGGGTCGAAACCAAGTTTTCCCGTCAGCAGGCCCTGCATTGCCACGAGATCGTTCTTCGGACCTTTGAGTGCGAATTTTGGCGACAGGCTCGGGTAGCTGCCGACACTGATGAGCAAGGCCCGGTCGCCGGCCACGGCCGGAGCCGCAAGCAAGGCGAGCCATGCCACCACAGAAAGCGCCGCGGTACACCACGACTTGCCACGCGCGCTCATTGGCCCCGGTCCCTCGTGTAAAGCGGTTGGATGGCGATGGTGCTTTCGCTGCCTTCCAACCGTGTTTCAAGGAGGCGCAGAAGCGCTGCGGCATCGAGCTTCGAGTTGGAGAAGGCCGCCGCAATGGCGTCGATCGGCGCATTCGTCGAGATGGCGACCAGGTGATCGGCGCCGAAGGGTCTCACCACCTCCAGGCCCTGAAGCTGAAACGCGTGGCTGCCGGTACCGGCAATCTGCGCATCGAGAAGCTGTGCTTCGCCGGTATTCGCCAGATTGAAAACCAGCATGTTGGCGTAGTCGCCCTGCGCCGCCTTGAAATTCAGCCTGTCGCCTGCCGCGTAGATGTCCTTCAACGGCGTGAGCGAAACGCTGCCGGGGCTCTGCGTCGCCAGGACCTTCAGGAAATCGACCAGGATAAACTTGTCGACGGCGCCCTGGAGCATGTCCGGCGCGATGTGTTCGCCGGCGACATCGCCGTTCGGCGTGTAGAACACCCCGGTGGCAGCATCCCAGCGATAGGGCACACCATTATCGCCGAGATTGTTGAGCGGCGGCGCCGTACCGGTCACGCTGAGTGCCAGTTTCCCCGTCCAGCCCATTTCACGCGGCGACATCAATTTCGCTCCGGCGTCGCCTGTCGCGCCCGCGCCGATGGTCGCGCTTCGCGGCAGGGACAGGACAATCTCCTTGTCGGAGCGCGGCACTTGCGGCGTGAAGTTCGGCACCTGCAGCGCTTCCGACTGAAGCTTGACGTTGGAGAAGACATAGTCCTCGAGCTCGATGCGCGAGATCCGGCCATCGCTGTCGCGATCCGCAGCCCCCTCTATGGCGCGGGCAAAGCTCCAGCTCAGGGCCCCGCGCGGCTCGCCGCCGATCACCACTTCCGGCGTCGGCTGGCTTTCGAGCGACGCGGCCAGGATCGTCACGCGAGACAGATCCGCTTCCTTCACCTTCGCGCCCCTGAGCGCCTCTTCGGACGGCGGCGGCACCTTCGCACGCACGATCGGTGCAAGCCGCGTTTTACCGGAAATGGAACGGCTCATGCCGCCGGAAAAGCAACTGTCGGAAAGGAACAGAACCTGAATACCTTTGGCCTCCGCTTCCGCGAACCAGGCGTTCAGCTCGTTGTCGACAATGATCTCCTTGCTGGTTTCTTCCGCGCGGCTCCTGTCGAAGCCGGGTAGTTCCAGGAACTCGTCCAGACCGTCTTCTTCGCTGCCCGCAATCAGTTCCGGCATCTGCGCGCCGTGCCCGGCATAGGTGAAGACGATCGTATCGCCGCGGGCTGCGCCGGCGACCAGTTCGGTCCAGGCGGAGCGGATGGCGTCCTTCGTCGCCTGCTCATTGATGAACTGCCGTATCGTGTCGACATTGGCCGCCTTTAGCGCCTGCGTGACATCGCGTGCGTCCTTCACTGCGCCGTCGAGGCTCACTTCATGCGGATAGGCATCCACCCCGACGACCAGCGCCGACGTGGCCGCGAGGACGGGGGGCACGGGCAGGACGAACAGGACCGTCGAAAGCAGGATTCTGTGCAACACAACTAGTTCCCCACGTCCACTTCCACCCGCCGGTCGAGTTGGTGCAGCATCGCCTCGTCGTAGGCGCTCGGGTCATCCGGCTTGAACGGCTCTTCCTCGCCCTTGCCGACGGCTATCCAGGTACCCGGATATCCGGCATCCACAAGGTAATGCGCCAAGGCCTCGGCGCGGGCGATCGACAATGCCTTGTTCGCCTCGGTCGTGCCAACCGGATCGGTATGACCAATCAGCGTGATTGCCGGCGGTTTCGCCGACTTCAGGCATTCGAAAAGATCCTTTGCCGACTGCAGCCCCTCCGGCGTGAACTCGGCGGTGCCGAAGACGTAGCGCACCGGGGTGGCCTTCTTCTTGATCGAGACGCCGCGATAGGAGAACTTGCAGGCGCCGCGCGCGGCGAGCTTGACGGGCTTGGTTGCCGCAAGCCGCATTTCCGAGCCCAACCTGTCCAGCCGCAGGATGTAGTCCTTGTCCGGCGCCATCCAATCGGGCGTCAGTTCCTCGTTCGCCGAATCTTCCAGCGCCTGCTGATAATAGGTCGCCGCCGCCTCATAGTCGCGGTGCTCCCGGCTAATGTCGCCGAGCGCATCAAGGATCTGCCACGGGCCGCCGGCGTCTCTGCTCGCTGTCGTCAGGTCGCCTTCGAAGCTTTCGAGCTTGGCGCCCTGCCCCACGGCAGCCGCGACACGGTTGAACGTCACCAGCGCCACGACGCGACGCGTCAGCGCGATCTCCGTTGACGAACATCCCGCCACACTCTCCGGAGCAGCGGCAGCACGCGCGGCCGCCTCGTCGCCGCGGTTCAGCGCTTCGGACGCCTGGCGAAGACCATCGCAGGCCATCGCGGGCAAGGCGACTGGCAGCACCATTGCCGACGCGAGAATAAGAGACCGGATCACCTTTGCCATTGTTCGCTCGTCAGTTCTTGATCTCGAAGGTCACCATCTGAACGCTGCTGGCCCCAGCATCGCCCTGGGCCTGTTTGGCCAGGTTGATTGCCAGCCCCCTTGTCGGTGGCAACCTCGACTTCGCGACGTAGTCGCGCGCCTTCTCCACGGTGAGCCTCTGATCGCCAAGTCCGCCGACACGGCAGAAAGCCAACATCGACTCGGATGGTGCTGGCGTATCGAAGGTAAGCGTGCCCGTCCCCGGCTGCGGGATAAGGCGCCGTTCGCCCGGCTGCAGGGTGATGTTGCCGATCATCACATCCGGGATGACCTCGACATTGCCATTCTCCTCGACATAGAGGATCTGCAGCTCGCAGGCTTGGTTGGCGCTAAGCTCGAAAGAAAGCTGATCGCCGACTTTCGCCGTCGTCGACTTCACGTTGAGCGCGAGCGCGAGCTTGTTGCCAGCCGCCGCATCCTCCTTGCGATAGGCAGGCACGGCCGCCACGATCGACTGCGGCTTGGCGTCCACCGCTTGCTCGGAACCGGCAACGACGATCGCTGCCGTATCCAGGGGGCGACGCTGCAGCAACGGCTCCAGTAGCAAGGCATATTGCTGTTCGACCTCATTGCGCGGGATCGTTCCGCCTGCTTCAAGCGTCGTCACCCAATCGAGCCCCAGGCGCAAAACATCCGTATTCGTCACGCGCTTGATCGCATCGGAGAATTGCTTCGGCGTCATGTCGAACTCGGCCGCCAAACCGTCAAAGTCGAGCTCGTCTTCGTATTTGTCCGCGAAATAGGTGATGATCTCTGCATCGCCCGGCGCGTGCCTGCTCTGGAGACCGCCATCGGGCGTCGGCTCGGTGACGCCGAGCGCCTTCAGCGCATTGACGAAACGCTCGCGGTCCTTGCGATACGCCTCGTCCAATTCCTCCTGCTTCACATACATGGCGAGCAGCACGTCCTGCTGGCCCTTGCTGAACAGCGTCGATGTCTCGATATGCTCGCGCAACTGATCGCGCTTCGATAGAATGCCGTCGGCGTGGCAATCGACGCAGGACCGTGCATTGATGATCTCGACACCCTTGCCGATCGGACGCTTGCGGAACGAGACGATGGTCGTCGGTCCGACATCGAGTTGCTTGCCCGCTGATGTGGAGAGGTAGTAGCCCTGCAGACCGTTGGGGAGCGAGAAGATCATTTCGCCACCGTCATGTTCGAACGGCACCAAACCTGCGTCGAGCGGAGCGAGTTCCTTCGGCCCGTGCGGGAAGCGCTTCAGCACCTGCTTGCCCAGGTCGCCGCCGAAATCATAGGACTTCCAGTAGTAGCCGCCGAACGGCATGTCGTGCCGTTCCAGCATGCGATTGTGGTCCGACACTCCGGATGAGCCGTCGGCGAAACCGGCGCGCAGGACGTTGCGCCGGCGAATGTTGTCGGCCACATCGATCTTGAAGCGCGTTTCCAACTCGCCAATGTGGGCAGGCAGCCTCATCAATCTGTTGTAGATCTCCGGCCGGGCACCATTGCTCATGAACCAGTCGATCCGCATGATCGGCAGTGACGTGGCAGTCTCCTTAGAAAGCGCCGCCAGCGACGCGTCGCTCTCCGGGGCGATGCCATAGAAGTAACGTTTGGCGAGGAAGTCGTAATCCGCGGTCTCCCATTGCAGCTCGCGCAGATCGACCCGCACGAGCAGCCCTTTGGTGCCATCGACTTCGGCTGGCAGAACCAGTTTCGGCCCATAGGAGAGCGAATTCAGCAGCTTCTTGAAGCCGCCGGCGAGCACATCCATGCGCTTCATGAAGGTTTGGTCGTCCTCGCAGCCCATCATGCCGTTATATTGGTCGCGGTAGGAGAAATAGCGCATGAACGGACGGTCGAGTTCGTTGACCTTGTCGATGTCCTTCAGCGCCGCCTCGACGAACTGGCCATAGCTCTGCATCGGGCGGGAACGGTCGGGCTTGGCCGCCGCCGTTTGCGGCAGACTCTTCTCGCTGAGGGAATTGATCCAGTCCTCCAGCACCTTGATCTCTTCGGCCGAGGGCCGCTTGCCGAGGGGCATGCGGCCGCTAACGACGGTCGTATAGAGGCGTGACTTCGATGCGTGGCCCGGCGCCACGAAATTGGCATCCGCGCCGATCGAATCGAGGTCGCCGGCGGGGTAGCTCCCCTGCGAACTTTCTCCCGGTCCGTGGCAGTTGCGACAATACTTGCCGATGAAGGCATCCGCCTGCTGTGCCAGAGCCGCATTGTCGCCACCGAGCGCTTCCGCCGCCGTGTTTTCTTTGCAGACGGCGGTCACAGATTGTGCCACCGGCGCCGGCGCCTTCACCTCGCGGTCGGAGAGGAAGGCGTAGATCGCCCGGCGGTCTTCCTCCGTCAGAACGCTCAGGCCCTTGGCGATGCGCCGCATCACGGGATCGCTGACCGGCGCGCCCGAGAGTTTCTTGCCTTCGTCGATCAGGCCCCTGGTGAACACATCGGGCGAAGCAAGCCCCGCCATCTTCGCCTTGCTGATATCCGGGGCGACCGCACCCGTCAGATCCTTTTCACCCTGGTAGGCGCGCTCCAGATCGAGCCCGTAGGTGGTGGTGCGCGGGGTGTGACAATCACCGCAGCCGCCGACGTTCTCGACAAGGTAGCGGCCGCGCTCGGCTTGCGTCTCCTCTCGCGGCTGATAGCCCGGCACCGTAAAGTGGCTGCGCTTCCACAGCGTGATCGTCGTCTGACGACTGAAGGGGAAAGCGATCTCGTGTTCCTTCGAGGCGGCGTCAGACCGCGGCAGTGTCTCGATATAGGCCTTGATATCGAGCGCATCCTCCGGCTTCATCCCGCCATAGGATGTATAGGGCATGACCGGATAGAGATTGTTGCCCTCCCGGTCGAGACCGACCAGCACCGCGTTCAGAAATTGGGCGTTGGTCCAGCCGCCGATGCCGTTGGCATGGGGCGAAATGTTCGGCGCATAGAATGTGCCGATCGCCGTGTTCATCTCCATGCCGCCGGAAAGCAATTCGGTATTGTCGCCGGATCCGTGGCAGGCGCCGCAGCCCGCGGCATTGAACACGTATTTGCCATTGTCGACATTGGCCTTGTAGGTCGAAAACGCGTCGTCGGCGAAAGCGTCGCGCGCTTCGGCAAGGGCGGGACAGAGCAAGACGGCGGCGGCCAAAGCCGCCAACAAGAATGCCAGTGGTCCCCGGCCGAGGCCGGCTCTTGGCGAAGCACTCTCTCCTTTTGCCTGCAGACCGCGCATGAAAGCCTCTCCCTAAAACAATAGAATCGCTACTGAAATCTGCTATTTATCGAAACTGAAACTGCTCGAACTCGACCCGTCGCGGCCTCTTGCCAATATCTTTCAAGCCTTTGACGATTGCCTCCCTCAGCGGCGGCGGACCGCAGAACCAGAGATCCGCTTCCGCCGGATCGATCGCGCTTCCGGTCGCCAGCTTGGCCGCATCCAGACGTCCGTCCGTAGAAGAGTCGTGCAGGACAAAACTGAAGTTTCCGAGTTTCTGGGCTTGCGCCTCGAAGGTCTCCAGGCCGATCGCTTCGCGCCTGTCGCGCACGCAGTAGACCATGTGAATCTCCTGGCCTTCATCGCCCTTCAAGTGCCGGGCCATTGCCAGAAACGGCGTGACGCCGATGCCGCCGGCGAGCCAGATCTGCTTCTTGCCGCCGCGGCGATGGTTGAAGCGACCATAGCCGCCTTCGAGCTTCAGCCGATCACCGACCGCGACACCATCGCGCAGCGCCTGCGTGTAGTCGCCGAGCGGCTTGATCGCGAAGCGGACGATACCGTCAGCCTCGATGCCCGCGATCGTAAACGGATGCGGCTCGCGCAGGCCCGGCTTCATCACGCGCAGGAATCCGAACTGGCCCGGCTTCGCTCGCATGGGCCGTCCGACCGGTCGCGCCGTGATCATCGTCGCTCCGTCATGCTTCGCCACCTCGAAAACTTCGTAGCCGCGGGTTCTGAGCCACGGCAGAAGCTGGGTGTAGGCATAGCTCAGGATGCCGAGCGCGGCGAAGGCATTGAGATAAACCGCCAGAAGTGCCGTGCCGTCATAGGGACGTTTGATGAACATCTGATGGAAGGCGACGAGAACGAAGAGCAGGCCGATCAGACGGTGCGTGTAGCGCCAGAGATGGTAGGGAATCTCGATCTTCGTCCTCGGGATGATTTTGACAATGCTAAGAACAAGTAGGATGACGAAACCATAGAACGCGTATTTTCCGGCAGAAGCAGCCAGCTGGTTCAAACCGCTCGTCAGTGCCAGGCCCATGAAGTCCGGTTTCAGGAAATAATGGATGAGGATAAGGCACAGCACCGAGATGCCGATCCTCCGGTGGAAGTGGTAGACGCGATCGAGCCCACCGAACAAGGCTTCGACGAAAGGCGGGCGGGTCGCCATGAACTGGGCGATCGCCATGCCGACGAAGGCAGCGGACGACGCCATCAGCGAGAATGTCGTCAATGCATTGGTGTGGCTGACCGCCGGTACGGCCAGCAGCCCTGCGAGCACCATCAGCGACCAGACCAGAAACGCGCCCACTTGCATCTTGCGCCCCTCAACGCCGACGTCAGACGGTTGTTGCCAAGGGGAAGACTGACAAGCCCCTTACCATTCGTCAACATCAATCCCTTGGGAACGGCCTATGAGCTTCCTTTATTCATGCCTTTGAAATTTGTGATATTTGAGCGCTCGCTTAATTATATTTCTCAAGGCTCGCATCAGCTTGAGAGGCGATACAGAGATGCGACGATTGCCTTGCTTGCCTCCTTCTGAAAAATTGTGCAAGCTCCTGATATATCAGAAGCAAAGGAACGGCATGTCACTGCAATCCCATGCTCACCTCGCCTACCTCGCGCTCGAACGCCTCATCGTTACACTGAAGCTCGAGCCCGGCGCGCTGGTCACCGAGAGGCAATTGATCGAGCTCGCGGGGCTTGGCCGAACGCCGGTTCGCGAGGCGATCCAGAAGCTTGCCTGGCAGGGCCTGATGGATGTCCGACCACGCGTCGGCCTGCAGATCACCACGATCCGCCCCGACGACCAGGTCCATGTCATGCAGGCCAGGCAGAAGCTGGAGCCGCTTGCGGCCGCTCTGGTAGCGACACACGCGAGCGCCGATGACAGAAGTGCGATGAAAGCCTGCGGCGCGGAGATGGCCGCCTGCCTCGACTCAGGCGACATGGAAGGTTTCCTCGTGGCCGATAAGACCTTCGACGAACTGATGGAGGAGGCCTGTCCCAACCGGTTCCTGACTGCGGCGCTGGCGCCTTTGCAGACGCATGCGCGCCGGATCTGGTTTGCATCGTCCTCACCGGAGAAGATGGTGGGATCCGTCCGCCACCATGTCATCGTGATCGATGCGATCGAGAGGGCTGACGCTCCAGGTGCGTCTGCAGCCATGACGGAGTTGATGAACTATCTCTCAGACGCCTGAAGATGCTTGAATGAACTCGAAGAAATCATCGCAAATACTTGCTTTCACAGTTAATTCTTCGCTTCAAATCCTTCAAATCACGCAGTTGGCATCATGCTTCCAGTCTTCAGGCGTCGTACATGCCAAGCGAAAGTCTCCTCAAGGATGTGAGGCGTCTGGCCACCGCGGGTCGCGACCGCACGTTCGAAGTAGTCTAGGAGCAATTCGCGGTAGGCCGGGTGGCAACAGTTGCTGATGACGACGGGCGCACGCTCCCGTGGCGCCAGCCCGCGCAGATCGGCAAGTCCGTGCTCGGTCACAAGAATATCGACGTCATGCTCCGTGTGGTCGACATGGGACACCATCGGCACGACGGACGAGATGGCGCCGCCCTTGGCAACCGACTTGGCGACGAAGATGGACAGGAAGGCGTTGCGGGCGAAATCGCCAGAGCCGCCAATGCCGTTCATCATGTCGGTGCCGCCGACATTGGTCGAATTGACGTTGCCGTAGATATCGAATTCGAGCGCCGTGTTGATGCCGATGACACCCAGGCGGCGAATGATCTCCGGATGGTTGCTCACCTCCTGTGGCCGGAGGACCAGCTTGTCCTTGTACGCGCCGATGTTGCGGAACACCCGATCGGCCCAAGCGCTGCTAAGCGTCATCGACGATGCCGAGGCGAAACTCAGCTTACCTGCCTCGAAGAGCTCGAACGTGCTGTCCTGAAGCACCTCGCTGTACATGCGCAGATCATGGAAGGGACTGTCGACGAGACCGCTCAGCACTGAATTGGCGATGACGCCGATGCCGGCCTGCAACGGATTGAGCGTCATGTCGAGGCGGCCTCTGCGCACCTCTTCCTGCAGGAAGCCGATCAGGTGGCCGGCAATCGCGGTGGTTTCGGCGTCCGGCGGCGAGATGCGCGCAGCGCTGTCCTCTTTCTCCGTGATAACGATAGCGACGATCTTTTCGGGATCGACCGGGATGTAGGGTGAACCTGCGCGGCTGTCGCAAGCAACGACCGGGATCAGCGTGCGGCTCGGGCGCTTCGCCGGAATGTAGATGTCGTGCAGGCCTTCGAGCTCGGGGCTATGGCTGAGATTGAGCTCTACGATCACCTTCTTCGCCAGGATCGCGAAGCTTGCGGAGTTGCCGACCGATGTCGACGGCACGATTCCGCCATCCTCTGTAATTGCCACCGCCTCAACCACCGCATAGTCGATCGGGCTGATCTGTCCGGAGCGCAACTGCTCGACGGTTTCCGAGAGATGCTGGTCGATGAACATCACCTCGCCACGGTTGATCGCGGCCCTAAGAACGGGATCGGACTGAAACGGCAGGCGCCGGGCAAGGACACCGGCTTCCGTCAACGTCCTGTCGATGTCGTGACCGAGCGAAGCGCCGGTCATCAGCGTGATACGAAACTTCTCGCGCGCCGCACGTTCGGCCATCGCGAGCGGAACCGCCTTGGCATCGCCCGCCTTGGTGAAGCCGCTCATGCCGATTGTCATGCCATCCTTGATGAGCGCAGCCGCCGCTTCCGGCGTGGCGATGCGATCACGCAGTGGCTTGCAGCGAATCCTGGTCTCAAGGCTTGTTCGAATATCGCGGCTCATCGAGCACTCCCTGAAGAGCCCGCGGGGCTCACATCAGGACGGCGCGGGCTTGGTTCTGGTGCGCTAAATCTGCATGGCTGCACGCACACGTTATGAAGTGTTACGGAGGCACGATAGCCCTTGGCGAAGCTGCGCGATACGCAGAATGGACAGGGCCGAGCTACCGCAAATGCATAGCTCCACCACGCATCGCCACAATCGTTGAAGGGCGCACCCAAGGCGCGCCCTTCAACGATAAGACTGCACAAAAAAGGATCAGCCGACGAAGGCCCGCTCGATCACGAATTCGGCCGGCTTGTTGTTGGCGCCTTCGGTCAAGCCCGCAGCTTCGAGGATTTCCTTGGTGTCCTTCAGCATCGCCGTCGAGCCGCAAATCATGCCGCGATCGATCGCCGGATCAAGCGGCGGCAGGCCGAGATCGGAGAAGAACTTGCCGTTGACCATCAGGTCGGTGACGCGGCCCTTGAACGGATAGTCCTCGCGCGTGACTGTCGCATAGTGGCGTAGCTTGTCGCCGACGATCTCGTTCAGGAACTCGTGGTTGCGGATCTCCTCCACGAGGTCGAAGCCGTATTTCAGCTCGGCGACGTCGCGGCAGGTATGGGTGAGGATCACTTCCTCGAACTTCTCATAGGTTTCCGGATCACGGATCAGGCTTGCGAAGGGCGCAATACCGGTTCCGGTCGAGAACATGTAGAGCCTTCGGCCGGGAACCAGCGCATCGAGCACCAGCGTGCCGGTCGGCTTCTTGCGCATCAGCACCTTATCGCCGGGCTTGATCCCCTGCAGATGCGAGGTCAGCGGGCCATCCGGCACCTTGATCGAGAAGAACTCCAGCTCTTCGTCCCAGGCAGGGCTGGCGATCGAATAGGCGCGATAGACCGGCTTGTCGCCGACCATCAGGCCGATCATCGCGAATTCGCCCGAGCGGAAGCGGAATTCGGCAGGGCGGGTCATGCGGAAGCGGAAGAGCCGATCCGTATAGTGCTCAACGCTCGTCACCGTCTCGACGTAAACGCCTGCCGGTGCCTGGATCGCGAAATCTTCCGTTTTTGCCGGAGCATTCATCTGGCTAAAGTCCTGTAATGATGACCCTGTTTATCAACAATGATCGGATATTCCAAGCCACGCGCAATGGGAAGGAAATCCCTTCCAAATATAGTCGCTTTCGGGGATTTCCGCGTGCTTCACACTGTCGCGGCTGATCGAGACTTAAGAAACCCGCCGCCAGCTATAGGATTTCGCGTCGGCGGAAGGCTTTGCCGTCGGCTGGTAGTGCACGGCGATGCCCGGCAGGCGTCCCTCTGCTAGGCGCTTAAGAGCCGTCGCATTGCTGACCGCAAAGCTGTCGACACCACAGCGCAGCATCAGCGGAATCTGGTCGATCAACACGTCGCCAACCGCTCTCACCTCACCGCCGAAGCCGAGCCGCGAACGCAGCAGCGACGCATGGCTGAAGGCGCGGCCGTCGTTGAAGGCCGGGAACGCCACCGCCACCAGCGCAACGCGATCGAGATGGGGCGCCAGCTTCGTCACGTCGTCCGCCGGCGCGATCACCACGCCGAGGCCGGTTTCGTCGCTCGTCTCCACCCTGGCGAGGAACGCGTCGAGGCCGATAATCGCCTTCTCGTTCGAGCCTGCCTTGGTTTCCTCCGTCTCGATGACCCAGGGATCATCGCCCACGAAGCCGGTTTCCTTCCAGATTTTCGTCATGTTCGTTCCTTGCGCCTCAGGCAGCTTCCTGCGCACTGCCGTAGAGCGCGTCCTTGAAGGGTTGCGGGCCGACGCGGCGATAGGCTTCGAGGAAGGTCTCTTGCCTGTCGCGGCGCAGTCCCAGATAGGTGTCGACGATCGTCTCCACCGCGTCGGTCACCTTCTCCGGCTCAAAGCCGCGGCCGATGATCTCGCCGATGGACGTGTTCTCGTCGCCGGAGCCGCCGAGCGTGATCTGATAAAGTTCCGCACCCTTCTTCTCGACGCCGAGCAGGCCGATATGGCCGACATGGTGATGACCGCAGGCGTTGATGCAGCCGGAGATCTTGATCTTCAGCTCGCCGATCTCGGCCTGGCGCTCGGGCGAACCGAAGCGGGTCGAAATCTCCTGGGCCACCGGAATGGAGCGCGCATTGGCGAGCGCGCAATAGTCCAGCCCGGGACAGGCGATGATGTCCGTGATCAGGCCGGCATTGGCGGTGGCGAGACCGGCGGCAACGAGCGCACGGTAGACCGGTTCAAGATCGGCCAGTGCCACATGCGGCAGGATGAGGTTCTGCTCATGGCTGACGCGGATTTCGTCGAAGGCATATTCCTCGGCGATATCGGCAACGGCATCCATCTGCGCGTCGCTGGCGTCACCCGGAATGCCGCCGATCGGCTTCAGCGAGATCGTCACCATGCCGTAGTCCGGGTGCTTGTGCGGCTGCACGTTCTGCTGCACCCAGCGGGCAAAGTCCGTATCGGTTTTCTTCCAGCGTGCAAGGCTTTCCCAGCCCTCGGCGCGGTTTTCGAGGGCGGGCGGCGCGAAGTAGGTGGAGATTGCCTGAATGTCGGTTTCCGGCAGCTTCAGCTCGGTGTCCTTCAACGCCGCGAACTCGACTTCGACCTGACGCGACAGCTCCTCGGCACCGGTTTCGTGCACGAGGATCTTGATGCGCGCCTTGTACTTGTTGTCGCGACGGCCATGCAGGTTGTACACGCGCATGATCGCCGTGGTGTAGGACAACAAATCCAATTCCGGCAGGAAGTCGCGGATCTTCTTGGCGATCATCGGCGTGCGGCCCTGGCCACCGCCGACATAGACGGCAAAGCCGATGCGGCCGTTCTCGTCCTTCTTCAGGTGCAGCCCGATGTCGTGGACCTGGATCGCGGCGCGGTCGCGCTCAGCGCCGGTCACGGCGATCTTGAACTTGCGCGGCAGGAACGAAAACTCCGGATGCACGCTCGACCATTGTCTGAGGATCTCGGCATAAGGCCTTGGATCCGCTACTTCATCGGCAGCCGCACCGGCGAAGTGATCGGCTGTGACGTTGCGAATGCAATTGCCTGACGTCTGCAGCGCATGCATCTCGACGCTTGCCAGTTCCTGCAGGATATCCGGCGTGTCCGACAGGCGCGGCCAATTGTACTGGATGTTCTGGCGCGTGGTGAAGTGGCCGTAGCCGCGGTCATACTTGCGCGCGATATGGGCAAGCATGCGCATCTGGCGGCTCGACAAGGTGCCATAGGGAATGGCGACGCGCAGCATATAGGCATGAAGCTGCAGGTAAACGCCGTTCATCAGGCGCAGCGGCTTGAAGGCGTCCTCGGCGAGCTCGCCGCTCAGGCGGCGCTCGACCTGATCGCGGAACTGTTCGACGCGGGAGGAAACGAAAGCGTGGTCGAATTCATCGTAACGGTACATCGGGTATCGGTTCCTCAGGCAGCGTGTTTCGGGCCGGCCAGCCCGTTGTAGCCGGCAGCATAGGGGATCGACGGGCCTTCGGCACGAATGCGCTCGCGCATGCGCAGCGGGCGAAGCGTGCCGTTGACCTCTTCGACGTCGACCACATTGGCATCGACGACTTTGTTGTCGTCGAAAGCCTGTTTGCCGGTGGCTTCGAGCGCCGTCACGGCCTCAGCATGGCGGGCGATGAAGGCATCCTGAAGCGATTCGACCCAGTTGCCCGCAGCATCCAGCCAGACGGAAATGCCGTCCGAAAGCCTGTTTGCCGTCAAAACCTTGCTCACCATGACCTCTTCCTCAGTTCAAAATCTGTTCGTTACGCCCCAGGGCGACTTCAACGATTCTCTTGGCATCGCGTGCCTTGCCGACGACCAGCGGCTCGGACCGCTCGAAGTTGGCGCCTGCGACGGCGTCGCCGATGATGACCATGACGGGACCCGAAAGCTCAGTCCGGTTTTCCAGGTCCGGAAGGTCCTTGAGCGTGCCATGCAGCAGGCGACGATCCGCGCGGCTGGCATTCTCGATCACCGCGACCGTGGTTTCCGCAGGCAGACCCGCCTGCATCAGACGCTCGGCGACGGAGGCCGCGACCGTGCGACCCATATAGACAGCGATCGTCGCGCCGGAAACGGCGAGCCGCGCCCAATCGGGGAGAACCTCGCCTGTCAGATCGTGACCTGTCGTGAAGACCAGCGACGATGCGACACCGCGAAGCGTCAGCGGCAGTTCGAAATCAGCGGCAGCGGCGAAGGCGGAGGTGATGCCCGGGACGATTTGGTAGCTGATACCGGCTTCGCGGAGGGCCGCCATCTCCTCACCGGCGCGGCCATAGACCAGGGGATCCCCGGATTTCAGCCGAACCACACGCTTGCCTTCGGCGGCGAGCGTCACGAGCAACTGGTTGATCTCACCTTGAGACTTCGTGTGGCAGCCCTTGCGCTTGCCAACAGAGAGACGCTCGGCGTCACGGCGGCCCATGTCGACGATCACCTGCGGCACCAACGCATCATAGACGATCGCGTCGGCTTCCATCATCACGCGCTGGGCGCGCAGTGTCAGCAGGTCTTCGGCGCCCGGACCGGCGCCAACGAGCCAGACGTGGCCCGGAGCCTTCTCGGGCGTATCGAGCAGACGTGAAACCTCACGGCGGGCAGCGGCCAGATCGCCGCCGGCGACCTTATCGGCAACCGGGCCCTGAAAGAACCGGCGCCAGAAGAGCCGACGCGCCACGCCGCGCGGCACCAGGCGATCAACCGCCTCGCGGTAGCTTGCCGCGAGCGAGGCGACGACTCCGAGCGACGGGGAAAGAAGCTGATCGATCTGGGCGCGGATCATCTGCGCGAGCACCGGGCCTGCACCTTCCGTACCGATGGCAACGGCGACCGGCGCGCGGTTGACGAGCGCGGGGGTGAAGAAATCGCAATAGTCGGGCTGGTCGACGGCGTTTGCCGGGATTTTCTGCGCACGCGCCGCAGTGACGATGCGGCGATCCTCCGCGGAGTCGCCGGTTGCGGCGAAAACGAGGATGGCGCCGTCAAGCTGCTCGGCTGCGAAGGCAGCCCGAACATGTTCAACGCCGCGGTCGCGCAGATACTGTGCAAAATCCGCTTCAGGCTCATCGGCAAAGACGACGAGCGACGCTTCCGTGTTCAAGAGCAGCCGCACCTTCGCAAAGGCCTCGTCGCCATTGCCGAACACCGCCACGCGCTTCTGCGCGACGCGAAAGAATGCTGGGAAAACGGCGAGCTGCTGCGTCATGGTCTGGCAAACGGTTCCTTCTACAGGCTGCGCCGAATATCCCGCATGGGGCACGACATTTGAAGGAACAGAAATTTCATTGCCTTTCCGGGCACGTATTGTTTTGCTCGGCGGTGCATTATTTTGAGCAAATATCTCCGAGGTCGACAAAACGCCTGCCCTTCCGCAGCCATTGCGCCGCGGGGGCAACCTCCGTTAAATGCGGTCACTGACCCGCCGGAGATGCAAGACATGACCCAATCGGACCTCGCCGAACGGCTTTTAACCGTAATCGAGCAGGATATCCTGCCGCTCACCGAAAAGGGTGTCGCCGCCGGAAACAAGGTGTTCGGCGCCGCGATCCTGCGCAAATCCGACCTGTCGCTGGTGCTGGCCGAAACCAACAATGAGACGGAAAATCCGCTCTGGCATGGCGAGGTCCACACGCTGAAGCGTTTCTACGAGATGGCGGAAAAGCCCGATACCCGCGACCTCATCTTTCTTTCGTCGCACGAGCCCTGCTCCATGTGCCTTTCGGCTATCACCTGGGCCGGGTTCGACAATTTCTATTATTTCTTCAGCCATGAGGATTCCCGCGACAGCTTCGCGATCCCGCATGACCTCAAGATCCTGAAGGAAGTCTTCCGGCTGGAGCCGGGCGGCTATGCACAGGACAACGCCTTCTGGCATTCGGCCTCGATCGCCGCACTCGTCAGGGATGCCGACCCTGTGACCAAGGCGCGGCTCGCCGAACAAGATTCGCGCATTCGCGCCCGCTACCAGAGCCTTTCCGACAACTACCAGTCGGGCAAGGATGACAACGCCATTCCGCTGAACTGAGATCCATGGAACCTTCACGCGATATAAAACGCCTGCTCGATATCATGGCCGCACTCCGGCAGCCGGAAACCGGTTGCCCCTGGGACATCGTCCAGACCTTCGAGACGATCAAACCCTACACGATCGAGGAAGCCTATGAGGTTGCCGACGCCATCGAGCGCGGCGACATGCACGACCTTTGCGACGAACTGGGGGACCTGCTGCTGCAGGTGGTGTTCCATGCCCGGATGGCGGAGGAAGCCGGCGACTTTGCCTTCGGCGACGTCGTCGAAGCGGTCACCCGCAAGATGATCCGCCGGCATCCGCATGTCTTTGCGCGTTCCGATGCCGATACCCCTGAAGCGGTCAAGTTGCAGTGGGACGAGATCAAGCAGGCCGAAAAGGCTGAGCGGCAGGAAAAGCGCGCCAAGCGCGGCCTTCTTCCGGACTCCGCCGCAAGCCATCTCGGCTCGGTCCAACGCTCGTTTCCGGCACTGGTCGAGGCCCTAAAGCTGCAGGAACGGGCCGCCAAGGTCGGCTTCGACTGGTCGGAGCCCGAGCCTATTCTCGATAAGATCGAGGAAGAGATCGGCGAATTGCGTCAGGCGCTGCGCGAAAAGGACCGCGCCAAGGTCAGCGATGAACTGGGCGACGTGATTTTTGCGGTGGTCAATATTGGCCGTCATGTCGGGACCGATCCGGAAATGGCCCTTCGCGGCACCAACACCAAGTTCCGCCGCCGCTTCGCCCATATCGAGCGCGAACTCGGCGACGCCGGCGAGACGCTGGATGGCGCGACGCTCGAGCGGATGGAAGAGCTTTGGCAAGCGGCGAAGGCGATCGAGCGGCAACTCGGCTAAGGCAATCGGGAACGCATATATCCTATGCGTTCCCTCGCGCGAAAGCTGAGGTCAACAGTGAGCGAATCGGAGGAAGGCGCAGGCTTACCAGTCTTCCTCAACGGGCTTTGGCCCGTTTCCGAGGCGGCGTTCCAGATCGGCGGCCTCGTTTTCGGTCAGCCTGAGTTCAAGGCTCACACGCCCGTCCTCCAGGTCCTCACGGCCGTCGACGATGGCGTGCTGATAGACCCAGGGCAGAAGCTGCAGCTGATCGATGCCGAGCACGACGGTGCATTCGGTCAGCACGCCTGACAGGCGGCGACCAATTTCGCCGAGCAGCTCATCGACGCCCTCGCCGGTGATGGCGGAAACGGCGACCGTGTTGCCCGAGGTTGCCGCCTTGCTCTGCAGCGCCTCACGCGATTCGGCGTCGAGCCGGTCGATCTTGTTCCAGACCTCGATGAGCCGTTCGGAGGCTTCCTTCTCGTCGATGCCGAGATCGGCGAGAATGCGAAGCACATCGCTTGCCTGCGCCTGGTTGTCCGGGTCGGAGAGATCGCGCACATGCAGGATCAGGTCCGCTTCCAGCACCTCTTCAAGCGTCGCGCGGAATGCGGCGACCAAGTGCGTCGGCAGATCGGAAATGAACCCGACCGTGTCGGAGAGGATGACCATGCGGCCATGGGGCAGCTTCAAGCGCCGAAGGGTCGGATCCAGCGTCGCAAACAGCATGTCCTCGGCCAGAACGCCCGCCCCAGTCATGCGATTGAAAAGCGTGGACTTGCCAGCGTTGGTGTAGCCGACGAGAGCGACGATCGGATGCGGCACCTTCTTGCGCTTTGAACGGTGCAACTGCCGGGTCCGGCGGACCTGCTCCAATTCGCGCTCGAGCTTGACGATGCGGTCCTGCAGCAGGCGGCGGTCCGCTTCGATCTGGGTTTCACCCGGACCGCCCATGAAGCCGCCACCACCGCGCTGACGCTCAAGGTGCGTCCAGCTTCGGACCAGGCGGCCTTTCTGGTAATTGAGATGGGCGAGATCGACCTGCAGCGTGCCTTCCTTGGTGGAAGCGCGGCGACCGAAAATCTCCAGAATGAGGCCGGTCCGGTCGATGACCTTGGCGTTCCATTCTTTTTCGAGGTTGCGTTGCTGCACCGGCGTCAAGGGATGGTCGACGATGACGAGGCCAGCATCGAGATCAACGAGAATATGGCCGATTTCCTCGATCTTGCCGCTGCCGAGCAGCGTGCCTGGCTTGGGCTGCGACACCGGAACGATGACGCCATGCACGACTTCCAGATCGATCGCCATCGCCAGACCGGTCGCCTCTTCAAGGCGACTTTCGTCAGTACGCGTCGTTGTCGTCGAGAGGATCTCTGCGGACTGCCTTCCGGTCTTTTTCAAGACCGGAACGATGACGACCGCGCGCATGTCGTCGCGGAGCTTCTCGAGCTCCGGAATGATCGACGACGACTTTGAATCTCGCTTGGTAATGTGCCTAACGTCCCGTCAGGATGCAGCTTCTTCGTTCTCGAACATCTGCAGCGGCTGGCCGGGCATGATGGTCGAAATTGCGTGCTTGTAGACCAATTGCGAATGGCCATCGCGACGCAACAGGACGCAGAAATTATCAAAAGACGTCACGACGCCGGTGAGCTTGACACCGTTGATAAGAAAAATTGTCAATGAAATCTTTTGCTTGCGGACCGTGTTGAGAAAGAGATCCTGCAAGTTTTGAGAACGTTCCGCCATCGCGCCGCTTCTTTCTTATTTGCCGGCGTTTCGCGCCGGTGCATTTTTGTCGATATCTGCAATCAGAGGCGCCACAAGTACCTTCCCCGACACCTCTTTAAGTTTGGTATCAAATCAATGTCTTTTCCGCAACGCCGAAAAAGGCTTCACGAATATTCTGTGCTATGCTTCCCGGATGCCCATTGCCGATCGGTCTGCCGTCCACCGAAATGACCGGAAAGCAGATGCTGGTGGCAGCGGTAATGAAGACCTCGCGCGCCGCGAGCATTTCCTCGACCGAGAACGCTCTCTCCTCGACCTTGAGCCCAAGTGGCCCCGCCACATCCATCAGGGTGGTGCGGGTGATACCCTTCAGGATTCCGTGCTCGGCCGGACGCGTGCGCAGGGTTCCGTCGCCATCGACGATCCAGACATTGGTCGCGGCGCCCTCCTTCACCGTGCCATCGGCATCGACGAAAATTGCCTCCTGGGCACCCTCCTCCTTCGCCTTCTGGCGGGCGAGCACGTTGGGAAGGAGCCCGACGGACTTGATGTCCACCCGGTCCCAGCGGTTTTCCGGTACGGTGATCGCCGCGATCCCTTGCGTCGCCTTTTCGGCGATGGCCTCGGCATCGGTGCGCTTCGCCGTCACCACGATCGTCGGCATCGTCTCCTTGGCCGGAAACACATGGTCACGGCGCGCCACGCCGCGCGTGACCTGGATATAGAACAGACCATTCCGGACCCGGTTGCGCCGAACCACCTCTCGGATCACATGCACGAGCGCCGCCCGGCTCATCGGCCGGTCGATGCGCAGTTCACGAAGCGAACGGTCGAGGCGATCGAGATGCCGGCTGAGATCGACGATGTAACCATGGCGTATCTCACAAACTTCGTAGACGCCGTCCGCAAATTGATAACCGCGATCCTCGATATGGATGCCGGCGTCGGCATGCGGCACGTAGGCACCGTTGACATAGGCAATTCTCGGCATGGATCTCGGCCCTAGAAGTACTGGATGCTGACGCGGAAAAGCTGTTCGACGTGCCGTACGGCATCGGCGGTGGCAAAGAGCACAACACGGTCCTTCGCCTTGATCTTTGTATTGCCGTCCGGGCGAATAAACGTCTTGTCGCGATAAAGTGCACCGATGCGGATGCCTTCGGGAAGATCGAGGTCACGCAGGGCTCTGCCAACGAGCGGCGAGGTTTCCAACGCTTCGGCCTCGATCACCTCGGCCATGCCCTTCTGCACCGCATACACGGAGCGAATGCGCCCCTTGCGGACATGCTGCAGCACGCGCGAGATGGTCACGGCACGTGGGTTCACATAGGCGTCGACGCCAGCCGTGCCGGCAAAATCCTGATAGGACGGCTCGTTGATCAGCACCAGCGTCGACTTGGCGCCCAGCCGCTTCGCCATCATGCTGCCGAGGATGTTGATCTGGTCGTTGTTGGTCAGCGCCACCACGAGATCGGCATCCTGAACGTCAGCTTGTGCCAAAATCCGCTGATCCATCGCCGAACCGTTGAGCACAACGGTGTTGCTCAGCTTATCCGCCATCACCACTGCCCGGTCGCGATCGCTTTCGATCAGTTTCACCCGGGTCCGCGGCTGATGCTCCTCGATGGCCTTGGCAACGAAGTAGCCGACATTGCCGCCACCGAAGATGATGATGCGCCGCGCTTCCTGCTCCTCATGGCCGAAGAGCGCCAAGGTCCGGCGGGCGTGGTCCCGGTCGCAAACGACATAGGCGATATCGCCGGCCTGCAGCTGGTCATCCGAATGCGGCACCATGACCTTGCCGTTGCGGAAGATGCCGGTGACTGTTGCAAGCAGATCGGGGAACAGTTCGCTCAGCTGCTGCAGTGGCGTGCCGACGACCGGGCAATCTTCCAGGCACTCGAAGGCGACCATGGCGATACGATCTTCGGCGAAACGCACGACGTCGATCGCGCCGGGAAAGGAAATACGGCGCAGCACCAGCCGCCCAACCTCGACTTCGGGCGAGATGGTGACGTCGATCGGCACGTTCTCACGTGAAAACAGGTTCGAATACTCGGGCGCGAGATAGCTTTGCGCCCGGATGCGCGCGACCTTCGTCGGCACGTTGAAGATCGCATGGGCCACTTCACAGGCGACGATATTGACCTCGTCGGAGAGCGTGACGGCAATCAGCATGTCGGCCTGGTCGGCGCCGGCCCTGGCCAGCACATCCGGATGCGCACCGTGGCCGACATAGCCGCGCACGTCGAGGCTCTCGGTGATGTTGGCAATCAGCGTCGCCGAGGTATCGATCACCGATACGTCGTTATCTTCCTGCGCGAGCCGCTCGGCAATGCCGTACCCCACCTGGCCCGCACCACAAATGACTACCTTCATGTCGTACTTTCAGCTGGGAGCACTGCCGCGATGGCCGGAAAAATGCCTCAGACGCCCAGCGATTTGAGCTTGCGATGCAGCGCCGACCGCTCCATTCCGACAAATTCCGCCGTGCGCGAAATATTACCCCCGAATCGGTTGATCTGCGCGATCAGATAATCACGCTCGAACATTTCGCGAGCCTCGCGCAACGGCAACGTCATGATGTGCTGGTCACCCTGCGCGGAGATCTTCGGCAGCGTATCGCCCACCTCCGTCGGCAGCATGTCTGCGGAAATCGGCGTGTCCGGACCGTCGCTGCGGGCAAGAATCATCAGGCGCTCGATGTTGTTGCGAAGCTGGCGGATGTTGCCGGGCCAGTCGTGGGCCTGGAGCACGGCCAGGGCATCGTCGCCGATCTTGCGCGGACGAATGCCGGCCTGTTCGCTGACCTGGCGCATGAACATGTCGACGAGGAACGGAATATCCTCGCGCCGCTCGGCGAGCGCCGGCACGCGCACCGGAATGACGGCAAGCCGGTGGAACAGGTCTTCGCGGAACAGGCCCTCGGAGATCATGTTTTCGAGATTGTAGGCGGTCGAGGAGATGATCCGGACATCGACCTTGACGCGCTTGGTACCGCCGACACGCTCGAACTGCTGGTCGACGAGCACCCGCAGAATCTTGTTCTGCGTCTCGCGCGGCATCTCGCCGATTTCGTCGAGATAGAGGATGCCGCCATGGGCTTCCTCGAGCGCACCAGTGCGGCGTGGCTGTCCCGGCGTTCCCTCGGTTCCGAACAGCGCAATTTCCATGCGGTCCGGCGTGATCGCCGCCGCGTTCAGCGCCACGAAGGGACCGGTCGACCGCGTCGACTTGCGGTGGATCATCCGCGCGACCAGTTCCTTGCCCGATCCGGACGGCCCCTGGATCATGATGCGGCTGTTGGTCGGCGCGACCTTCTCGATCGTCTGACGAAGCTGCGACACGGCAACCGACGTCCCGATCAGTTCGACCGGATCGCCGGACTTCTTCTTCAGCTCCGAGACTTCACGCTTGAGCTTCGAGTTTTCCAGCGCCCGCTCGGCAATCAGGATCAGCCGGTCGGCCTTGAAGGGCTTCTCGATGAAATCGTAGGCGCCACGCTTGATGGCGTTGACGGCGGTCTCGATATTGCCGTGACCGGAAATCATGACGACGGGGAGGTCCGGATAGCGCCCCTTGATCTCATCGAGCAGCGCCAGGCCGTCGAGCCGGCTTCCCTGCATCCAGATATCGAGGAAGACCAGGCGCGGCACGCGATCGCTGATCGCCGCCAGCGCACTGTCGCTGTCGAAGGCGGTGCGGGTTTCGTGCCCTTCGTCAGAGAGGATACCCGACACGATCTCGCGGATATCTTCCTCATCGTCCACAACCAGAATATCAGCGGCCATCGCTCGCACCCTTATCCTTCAAACTGTCTTCGCCCCCGGTTTCTCCGGCAGGCGGCAGGACCACGCGGATCATCGCCCCGACACCGCCGTCAAAATCGGCTGGCGCGTCGTGCAACTCTAATTGTCCGCCATGGTCCTCAATGATCTTCTTGACGATGGCGAGTCCCAGGCCCGTGCCCTTCTCGCGCATCGTCATGTATGGCTCCAGAATCCTGTGCCGGTTCTCCGTCGGCAGCCCCTTGCCGTTGTCGATGATATCGACAACGAAGCGGCCCGTTGCCACGTCGGTTCGTGCTCGCGCGACGATCCTCGGATGGCCGCGCGCCGCATCGGCCGGCACCGCCTCGATCGATTCGACCGCGTTCTTGACGATGTTGCCGAAGGCCTGACCGAGCATGCGCCCGTCGAACAGGCCCTCGAGCGGCTCTTCGCCGAGGTCCCGCACAAAATCGATGTGATTGTTGCCCATCTCGCGCAGGAACATCGCATCCTTCAGGATCGTGCGGAGATCCGCCTTTTCCTTGGTCGGCTTCGGCATGCGCGCGAAAGCCGAGAACTCGTCGACCATGCGTCCGATGTCTTCTACCTGGCGCACGATCGTATCGGTGCACTGGTCGAAGATAGCCTTGTCTTCCTGGTTGATCTGCTTGCCATAACGGCGCTTCAGACGTTCGGCGGAGAGCTGGATCGGCGTCAGCGGGTTCTTGATCTCGTGCGCGATGCGGCGCGCGACATCGGCCCAGGCGGTCGAGCGCTGAGCGATGACGAGGTCGGTGATGTCATCGATGGTGATGACGTAGGATTCGTTCGCTTCGCCACCCTCTTCGCGCGTCACCTGAACGTTCAGCGTCCGCTCGGTTCCGCTGCGCATGATATTGATCTGCTTGCGGTAGTCGTTGCGATGGCGGCTTTCGGCCTCCACCAGAACCTCTTCGACCTCCGGCGCTACCGTGCGCAGGTCCGCGCCGAGGAGTTCAGGCGCCGCCTTCTTCAGGAACTCTTCGGAAAACGAGTTGACGATGGTGATCTGTCGATCGCGCCCGACACCGATCACCGCCGCAGTCACGCCTGAAAGAACAGCCTCGATGAAACGACGGCGATGATCGACTTCGTCCTTGGCCTCCAGGATCTGTTCCTGCTGGCTGCGGATTTCCGAGACCATCTTGTTGAAGGTGCGCGACAGGTTACCAACGTCGCCGTCGACGGCACGGACCGGCACGACAACATCGAGATTGCCGGAGGCGACACTGTCGGCAGCGCCGATCAACTGGCGAATGGGCCGGACGATCCGGTCGGCAACCGCGATCGCGGTCCAGATCGCAGCCAGGAGAACGATGAGCGCAAACCCGATATAGAGAACACCGAAGGCGATCTGCGTGAAGGTTCGACCGGCCTCAAGCATCTTGTACTCGGCCGTGTTCTCTTCCATCAGCCGCAGCGAGCGCATCACTTCCGGATCGACATTGCGAACCGTGTAGAGATAGGTGCCCGGAATGTCGTCGAGCGGAATAACGGCCCCGACAAGGTTGGTGACCCCTGGCGGAATCAGTGTCGGTTGACCGGATACCGAGCTTTTCAGTGCGTCCGGCGGAATGGAGGGCAGCGGACGGTCCGTGGAGATGTTGGCCTGAATTATAGCGCTGCCATCAGCACGAACCAGGAATGCCCCAAGCATGCCGCGGCCGCGCGCCTGGCGGGTCATCAGTTCCGTGAAACCTGTGCGGTCGAGGCTGTAGAGCTGCCGGTTGCGTTCGAGGTCGTTGGCCATCGACACCGTCTGACCCTGCAGATAGCTGGCATTCTCGAGCACATAGGCCTGGGCGACGTTGATCGACGAGCGGACGATCGCCTGCGTCCGCAGCGAAAACCAGCGATCGAGGCCGACGTCGAGCGTGATGCTGGCAAAAATCGCGACAAGAACCGCAGGCGTGATCGCCACGATCGAAAACAGCGCAACGATGCGCACGTGAAGGCGCGCGGCGGCGCGGCCTTTGCGTCGGGCGCGTAGCAGCCGCAGGATTTCGCGGGCGATCAGATAGATCAGGCCAACGACGAACAGGCTGTTGATGGCAGCGCAGGCGATGACGACATTTCGCTCGAGCCGTATCGGCGTCAATCCGAGAAGGACGAGCAGCGAGACAGTGGCGCAGATCAAGGCGCCGGTCGCCAGCATCAGCCCCGGCAGGGCAAAGGACGCGCGCCGGTCCTGCGCCGCGAGTCCCTCATCTGTGCCCAGCGGCAAGGCCATTGCGTCCACCATGAAAAGCGTTCCCCCAACCGGCGCCAGCCGGCGACGGCATCACTTGCTAGCATTCTCTGGTCAAAGGTTGACCTCGCCGCCCAAAGGGCTGCCGCGTTGCACCCCCAGTCAATCAATTGGGTCAAATCGATTGAACGAGACGGCAACGACACGCGATTCGGCGATCGTCACACGTTCAAGCAACGCATTGTGGCGAAAATGCAACGGTGGCCGTGTCCAAGTCAAGCGCTGCGTGAGCTGCGATAGACCGAAACACCGAGTTCGCGGATTTTCTTGCGCAGCGTGTTACGGTTGAGGCCGAGCAAATCGGCCGCCTTGATCTGGTTACCACGGGTTGCGGTGAGCGCCGCAAGGATCAGCGGATACTCCATTTCGGCAAGCACGCGATCGTAAAGGCCGGCCGGAGGCAAAGCTTCGCCGAAGCTTGCGAAATACTGGCGCATGTTTTCTTCGACGGCCTGCGAAATGGTGAGCGATCCGGGCCGCGCCGCGGTCTTTTCGATCGGGCTGTCCGGTATCTCGGAACGCAACTCGTTTTCGATGATCTCGCGGGTGATCACGTCCTGTGGATAAAGTGCCGTCAGCCGCCGCACCAGGTTTTCCAACTCGCGCACGTTGCCCGGCCATGCATGCGCCTTCATCAGTTCCAGCGCTTCATGATCGAAGCGCTTGACGTCGAGCCCTTCCTTTTCGGCCTGCTGGACGAAGTGACGAACGAGATCCGGAATATCCTCCGCGCGGTCACGCAGCGGGGGCAGACGCAGCGGCACGACGTTGAGGCGATAATAGAGGTCTTCGCGGAACAGGCCCTGATTGATCGATTGCTTCAGGTCCTTGTTGGTCGCCGCCACGATGCGCACGTCCGAACGGATCGGCGTGCGGCCGCCAACGGTCGTGTATTCGCCCTGCTGCAGCACGCGCAGCAGGCGGGTCTGTGCGTCCATCGGCATGTCGCCGATTTCATCGAGGAAAAGCGTGCCGCCCTCGGCCTGTTCGAAACGACCAGTCGAGCGCACCTGGGCACCGGTGAAGGCGCCCTTCTCGTGGCCGAAAAGCTCCGATTCGATAAGATCGCGCGGGATCGCCGCCATGTTGATCGCAACGAACGGACCGTTGCGTCGCTTGCCATAATCGTGCAGCGCGCGGGCGACGAGTTCCTTGCCGGTGCCGGACTCGCCGGTGATCATCAGGGTGAGGTCCGTCTGCATCAGGCGCGCCAGCACCCGGTAGATTTCCTGCATCGCCGCCGAACGACCAACCAGCGGCATACCGTCCTGGGTGTCGTCGTCGAGCTTGGCCGGCCGGCGCTTGGGCTCCGACAGCGCCCGGCCGATGATGCCGATCAATTCGGTCAGGTCGAAGGGCTTGGGCAGATAGTCGTAGGCACCCTTCTCCGAAGCCTTGATCGCCGTCATGAAGGTGTTCTGGGCACTCATGACCAGCACCGGCAGATCGGGGCGCGCCTTCTTGATGCGCGGCAGGAGATCGAAGGCATTCTCGTCGGGCATGACAACGTCGGTCACGACGAGATCGCCGTCGCCCGCTGCGATCCAGCGCCAGAGCGTCGCCGCATTGGAGGTGATGCGGACATCGTAGCCGGCGCGGCTCAGCGCCTGGTTCAGCACGGTGCGAATGGCGGCATCATCATCCGCAACGAGGATCGTGGCACCCGTCATGCAAGGCTTCCTTTTGTCATCGGCATGTCGTCTTCATCCGCTGCCTGGCCTTTGGAGGCCGGCATCAGGACACGGAAAGTGGTGCGGTTCTGCTGGCTGTCGCATTCGACGATGCCGCCATGGGCACCGATGATCTTGGCGACCAGCGCCAGCCCCAGGCCGGAACCGTTGGTCTTGGTGGTAATGAAAGGATCGAAGAGCAGCGGCAGCAGGTCGGACGGCACGCCCGGTCCATTGTCGTGCACGCAGAATTCCAGCGGCAGCGAGATCTTCTCGCGAGTCCCGGCGACCGACAGGCGGATACCCGGCCTGTAGGCCGTCGTCAGCACGATCTCGCCATCGCTGCGGTCGCCGATCGCTTCGGCCGCATTCTTGATCAGGTTAAGGAACACCTGAACCAGTTGGTCGCGGTTGGCATAGACGGGCGGCAGAGACGGATCGTAGTTCTCCGCAAACTTGATGTGTCGGGCAAAGCCTGCCTTGGCGATCGCCTTCACATGGTCGAGCACCGAATGGATGTTCAGCGGCACGCGATCCACGGGGCGCTCGTCGGAAAACACCTCCATGCGATCGACCAGCGAGACGATGCGGTCGGTCTCATCGCAGATCAGACGCGTCAGCGCCCTGTCTTCGTCATTGGCGGAGGTTTCCAGCAGTTGGGCGGCACCGCGGATGCCCGAAAGCGGGTTCTTGATTTCGTGCGCCAGCATCGAGGCAAGCCCGGTCACCGAACGGGCAGCACCACGATGGGTCAGCTGCCGGTCGATCTTGTCGGCCATCGAGCGCTCCTGGAAGACGACGACGACCGAGCCCGGCTCGGAAAGGACCGGGGCGACATAGAGATCGACGAGCTTGTCGGCGCCGAGACGCGGCGAACTCAGGTCGACGCGATACTCGTTGACCGGCGCCTTGCGTTCCCGCACCTGCTCGATCAGGGTCAAGAGCGGGCTGCCAAAGGGGATGAAGGCGCTGATGTTGTGGCGCGCCAGATGATTGGCGCTCGCGCCGAAAAACGATTCGGCTTCCCAGTTGGCAAACGCGACCAAACCATTGGCATCGACCAGAATCACCGGGTTCTGAATGGCGTTCAGAACCGCCATCGACAGACCGTTGGCGGCCGTATCGGGAATGCTCGGTTTCTCGGTCATGCGGCCATTCCTTCTGCGACCGCCTCGCCTTCCAGCTTGGCCGGAGCCGCGTCGAGTATCACGGCGCGTGCCCTGTCGCAGACGAAACGGGCATCAGTCGATGTCAGGATCGCTGCCTTTTCCGTGCCTGCGATATCAGGGGCAAAGCGGTCAAGGTACCAGGCGACATGCTTTCGCGCGTGCCGCACGGCGACCTCGACACCATAGAATTCGAGCATCATTTCGTAGTGCTCCGCAAAGATATCGGCGATCTCCGCCTGCGACGGGTGCTCAACGGCACCGGCAAGAAAGCCGATGTGCCACGGACGTCCCTGCGACGAACGCCCGGCCATCACGGCGTCGGCGCCCGACCGGCGGAGAATCTCTTCCGCGTCGGCGATCGTCTCCACGTCGCCATTGGCGACCAGGGGGACGGTAATGACCTCGCGAACCGGGCGAATGGCATCCCAATCCGCCTTGCCGTTGTAGAACTGCATGCGTGTACGGCCGTGCACGGTAATCGCCTTCACCCCGGCGTCTTCGGCGCGTTTGGCAATCAGCGGCGCGTTGATCGAGTTTTCGTCCCAGCCGAGCCGCATCTTCAACGTCACCGGCACTTCGACGGCATCGACTGTCGCCTCAACCAACGACAGCGCGTGATCGGGATCGCGCATGAGTGCCGAGCCGGAGTAGCCACCCGTCACCTTCTTGGCCGGGCATCCCATGTTGATGTCGATGATATCGGCACCATTGTCTGCAGCTATCTTGGCGGCTTCCGCCATCCAATGGGCCTCACGGCCGGCAAGCTGAACGATATGCGGTTTGATGCCGGAGTTCTTGAGCCGCGCCCACGATTCAGACGCGTTGCCGACCAACTCGCGGCTCGCAACCATCTCGGTCACGACGAAGCCGGCACCATAACGCCATGCAAGCCGCCGGAATGGCAGATCGGTAACGCCGGACATAGGGGCGAGCGCAACGCGATTGCGGAGTTCGATAGTCCCGATCCGGAGCGGAGACGAAAGAGCCGGAATTGGCAAATGCATATCTTTCAGGCACATGTTGTTCCTGCACTATTTTTAGACATTGTTCTCGGGCTTGCCAAGCGATTTCGGCGCCTTGCGCAAATTTCCCGGATTACAGCGCCGCGCGTCTTTCAAAACGCGCCAAGGTGGCCGTAAGAAACGAGAACTGCTGGCAAAGCGCGACCCTTCGCGGTACATCACCGCGAAGATCGGCGAATGCGGGACCTCATACAGAAGATGCAGCCTCAAGAACAGCTTAAGTGCGGCGTGGTGATCGTTGCAGCCGGACGCGGCGAACGTGCCGGGCAATCCGCCGAAGGCCCAAAGCAGTACCGAACCATCGGCGGCCGCCCCGTTATCGCCCATACGCTTGACACTTTCGCGACATGGCCGGGCGCTGGCCCGATCGTCGTCGTCATCCATCCGGACGACGAGGCCCTGTTCGATGCCGCATGCAAACGCTCAGTCGTCGGCGATGTGATCATCGTCCATGGTGGCGCGACCCGGCAGATCTCCGTGCTCGCGGGTCTCGAAGCCCTCACTGAAACTGGCGTCGGTCATGTGATGATCCACGATGCGGTCCGTCCCTTTGCCGATCACCCGTTGCTTTCGCGCTGCGCAGCGGCGCTCGGTGGCAAGGTCAAAGCCGTGTTGCCGGCGGTTGCCGTTGCCGACACGCTAAAGCGCGGGGGCAAGGATGGCGTCGTACTGGAGACGGTGCCGCGCGACGGTCTCTATGGCGCGCAAACACCGCAGACCTTTGATCTTCCGGCCATTCTTGCCGCCCACCGGGATGCAGCCAAGAGCGGCCGTACCGATTTTACGGACGATGCCTCGATCGCCGAATGGGCCGGCCTCAAGGTCGTCCTAGTGGAGGGCACGGTCGACAACGTCAAGCTTACGCTGAGAAGGGATATCGCCATGGCCGACGAGAAACTCAAGCGCACCGCCCTGCCTGATGTGCGCACCGGCAACGGTTACGATGTACACCAGCTCATCGAGGGCGACGGCGTCACGCTCTGCGGTGTCTTCATTCCGCACACGAAAAAACTCTCCGGCCATTCCGATGCCGATGTGGCGCTGCATGCGCTCACCGACGCGCTGCTTGCCACCTGTGGCGCCGGCGACATCGGCGACCATTTTCCGCCGTCCGACCCGCAATGGAAGGGCGCGCCGTCGCGCATCTTCCTTGAACATGCCGCACGGATCGTGCGCGAGCGCGGCGGCATCATCACCAATGCGGACGTTTCTCTGATCGCGGAGGCACCGAAGGTCGGCCCGCATCGCCTGACGATGCGCGAAAAGCTTGCGGAGATGCTGGGCATCTCGCTCGACCGCTGCTCGGTCAAGGCAACGACGAACGAACGTCTCGGCTTTGTCGGCCGCGACGAGGGCATCGCCGCCATCGCCACGGCCACCGTCGTCTATGGGAGCCTTTCGTAATGTGGCCCGCCGATATCGAAGTCAAAGCCGATGAGATCATCGCCAAGTTCACGGCGCGGGACCTCAAAGTCGCCACCGCCGAATCCTGCACCGGCGGCCTGATCGCCGGGGCGCTGACCGAAATTTCCGGTTCGTCCGCGGTCGTCGATCGCGGCTTCGTCACCTATTCCAACGATGCGAAGGTCGCGATGCTCGACGTCGAGACCGCCACCCTTGCGGCCCATGGCGCCGTTTCGCGGGAGACAGCAATCGAAATGGCGCGTGGCGCCATCTCCCATTCGGCAGCGGATTTCGCCGTTGCCGTCACGGGCATTGCGGGTCCCAGCGGCGGTTCGGCCGAAAAGCCGGTCGGGCTCGTGCACCTTGCGGCATCAGGGCGAAACGGCGCGATGCTGCATCGGGAGATGCGCTACGGCGATATCGGCCGCAGCGGCATCCGGCTTGCGACCGTCCGCACCGCGCTCGACATGCTCACGGAAATCGCTCAGACCGTATAGATGCTGTCGGCGCGCTTTTCGAAGGCGTCGGAGAACATGCGGAAGGCCCGGTCGAACATCGATCCCATCAACGCGCCGAGAATGCGGCTCTTGAACTCGTAGTCGATGTAGAAATGCACGATCGACTGCCCCTCGCCCGCGGGTTCGAAGCGCCAGCGGTTGTCGAGATATTTGAACGGCCCGTCGATGTACTTGACCTCGATCACGCGCTCGTCCTTGTTCAACAGCACCTGCGTCGTGAAGGTCTCGCGGATCGCCTTGTAGCCGACGGTCATGTCGGCCAACAGCAACACCTTGCCGTCGCGCTCCTTGCGCGTGCGCACTGTCAGTGCCTCGCAGAGCGGCAGGAATGCGGGATAGTGCTCGACATCGGCAACGAGATCGAACATCTGATCGGCGGTATGCTTGACGACGTGGTTGGTTTCGAAATGCGGCATGATCGAGAGCTAGTCGCCCCGCCTTATCTTCGCAAGTAGTAACGCCGTTACCGCGTGCGATTTCAACACGAGAACCGGCAGGTTGGCATGACCGGCAAGCTATGCCTCGATCTCAACCGCATCCCTGCGCTCGAAGTTCCAGATGTAGCGAAGGAAATCGAGATCGCCCTTCTCCGGACAATCGTCGGCCATATCCGGGCGGGTCTTTTTCCAATGGGCGAACCAGCGCCAGAGCACACCGCGCACCAGCGCGGCGGCCGCATCCAGATCACCACGTGTGTGCGTGGCAAGCGGAGCGGCAGCGTCTTCGGACTGGTACCATCCATGATCCAGCGTTCGCCAGCAGCAGCCTTCGAGATCAGGGCAAGCATTTCCTGCCTCGGCCGCAGCCTCCACCCCGGCAACCAGAAGAATTCCCGATCCATCGCCAGATGCGGCAAACCGAACTGTTCGGACAGTTGCCGGGAAAGCGTGCTCTTGCCGCTGCCGGAACAGCCGATCACCAGAATACGCTGCGCATTCTTGAGATGCGTCGCCGCCTCGTCCCAGTTGCTCATGCATCGCGGCATCGGCTCGCCTCCTCCAGTGACAGCCGTTAGGTGATTGGATCGGAGGATGCAAGCCTGGCGCGAGCGGCCAGTTGTCGCTCCGACGCCCTCCCCAAAACAAAAACTCCGGCGCAAGCGCCGGAGCCGATCGTTTTTTGAGAACCTGTTTCCGTCTTACTCGGCAGCCTGCAGCTTCTTCTCACGCGCTGCCCTGAGGCGGGCGAAGTCGTCGCCGGCATGGTGCGACGAGCGCGTCAGCGGGCTCGAGGAGACCATGAGGAAGCCCTTGGTGTAGGCGACGGTCTCGTAGGACTTGAACTCCTCGGGGGTCACGAACTTCTCGACCTTGTGGTGCTTGCGCGTCGGCTGCAGGTACTGGCCGATCGTCAGGAAGTCGACATCCGCGGTGCGCAGGTCGTCCATCAGCTGCAGCACTTCGTTGCGCTCTTCGCCGAGGCCGACCATGATGCCCGACTTGGTGAACATCGTCGGGTCCAGTTCCTTCACGCGCTGCAACAGACGGACGGAGTGGAAGTAGCGCGCACCCGGACGGACCGTCAGATAGTTGCCCGGTACGGTTTCCATATTGTGGTTGAAGACGTCAGGCTTGGCAGCGACGACGCGCTCCAGTGCACCCGGCTTCTTCAGGAAGTCCGGCGTCAGGATTTCGATGGTCGTTGCCGGGGACGCTTCGCGGATCGCCCAGATCACCTTCTCGAAGTGCTCGGCGCCGCCATCTTCCAGGTCGTCGCGGTCGACCGAGGTGATGACGACGTGGCTGAGGCCCATCTGCTTGACGGCCTTGGCGATGTTCGCCGGCTCTTCGAGATCGAGCGCATTTGGCTTGCCGGTCGCGACATTGCAGAAGGCGCATGCCCGGGTACAGATCTCGCCCATGATCATGAAGGTGGCGTGCTTCTTGTCCCAGCATTCGCCGATGTTCGGGCAGCCCGCTTCTTCGCAAACAGTGACGAGCTTGTTGCTCTTCACGATCGAACGCGTCTCCTGATATCCCTTAGACATCGGCGCCTTGACGCGGATCCACTCCGGCTTGCGCATGACTTCGGTGTCGGGCTTGTGGGCCTTTTCCGGGTGGCGGACGCGTTGCGCCCGGTCAGAGACGGCATCGAATACCGTTACCATACTGTCTTCCTCGTCGCGGCGGGCCGGCATCAGGCCGGATGACCCATTTTCGCTCTATATAGACGGCCCGACGGGAAATGTCAGGCCGTCTCGCCCGACGGAAGCGCAAATGGCCCGGCAGGCTATCGTTTGACGGCGCGACCAACGGCAATCAGCAGGCAGGCGCCGATAAAGCCGATGACCAGATAGGCGACCCAGCCGGCAAAAGCCATGCCGAAGGCCGCCAGGATAAAATTCAGCACCACCGCGCCGATGATGCCGAGCAGTATGTTCATGAACAGACCCATTTCGCTGTTCATGAACCTCTCCGCGAGCCACCCGGCCAAACCGCCAATGATGATCGCAGCCAGAATGCCGACGCCGTTAACGCTCATTTTGATCTCCGTGCATTGAAAACGAGGCCATTCTCAATGCCGAAGCCTATCAAAAGTTCCGGCGAGGATACAGCGCCGCGCGTCTCGAAGGACGCGCAAAGGTCGCTGTAACCCTTTGAATGCCCTACAATTTTTTCCTTAAATCGATGTCGATTTAAGGAATTATACGGGGCTTTAGGCGTTGAGCGCGCGGCCGTAGGCGTCGAGCACGCTTTCCTTGATCGTCTCCGAAATCGTCGGATGCGGGAAGATCGTGTGCATCAGGTCTTCTTCTGTCGTCTCGAGGTTCATCGCGACGACGAAGCCCTGGATGAGCTCGGTGACTTCGGCCCCGACCATATGGGCGCCGAGCAGCTCACCGGTCTTCTTGTCGAAGATGGTCTTGACGAGACCCTGGTCCTCGCCGAGCGCGATTGCCTTGCCGTTGGCAACGAACGGGAAGCGGCCGACGCGGATATCGCGGCCGAGCTCCTTGGCCTTGGCTTCGGTGAGGCCGACGGAGGCGACCTGCGGATGGCAATAGGTGCAGCCCGGGATCTTCAGCTTGTCCATCGGGTGCACATTCGGCAGGCCGGCGATCTTTTCGACGCAGATCACGGCCTCGTGCTCGGCCTTGTGGGCGAGCATCGGCGGGCCGGCGACGTCACCGATGGCGTAGATGCCCGGCACATTGGTCTTGCCGTAACCATCGATGGCGATGAAGCCGCGATCGGTCTTCACGCCGAGCGCCTCAAGACCGATATTCTCGACATTGGCCTGCACGCCAACGGCGGAGATCATCCGGTCCGCGGTGATCTTTTCGACCTTGCCGTCCTTCATTTCGACATGGGCTGTGATCGAGTTCGCGCCCTTCTCGACCTTCGTCACCTTGGCTTCGAGATGGATCTTCATGCCCTGCTTTTCGAACTGCTTCTTGGCAACGCCGGATATTTCGGCGTCCTCGACCGGCATCACGGTCGACATGACTTCGACAACCGTTACGTCAACGCCCATGGTGCGGTAGAACGAGGCGAACTCGATGCCGATCGCGCCCGAGCCCATGACCAGCAGCGACTTCGGCATTTCCTCAGGCTTCATGGCCTCGAAATAGGTCCAGATCAGCTTGCCATCGGGCTCGATGCCCGGAAGCGCGCGCGGCCGGGCGCCGGTCGCGATGATGATGTGCTTGGCGGTGTAGGTGCCCTCGCCCTTGGTGTTCTTCGGCAGCGGCGCCTGCGGCTGGACGACCGGCTTCGTCGATTTACCGACGACGATCTCGCCGGGCTTTGTCAGCTTTGCTTCGCCCCAGATCACATCGACCTTGTTTTTCTTCATCAGGAAGCCGACGCCGCCGTTCATGCGTTCGGCAATGCCGCGCGAGCGTGCGACGATCGCCTTCAGGTCCGGCGTTACCGTGCCTTCGATCTTGACGCCATAGGCACCCGGATGCTGGGCGTAGTGCAGCACTTCGGCGGAGCGCAGCAGCGCCTTGGTCGGGATGCAGCCCCAGTTGGAGCAGATGCCGGCCAGATGCTCGCGCTCGACGACCGCGGTCTTGAGACCCAACTGCGCCGCACGGATGGCGGCGATATAGCCCCCTGGACCCGAACCGATGACGATGACGTCGTAATTCTCAGCCATATGTTTCCTGCCTTTGTCTCAAGCGACCTTGCGGGTGAACAGCACCCAGTCGTGTTTCTTGCTTTCCTCAAAGAGCGGAACCGCCCCGGCGCGCGCTGCCTCGCCGAAACCGTTTGCTCTGTATAATGCCTGGGCCCTGTCGTTGTGGCTTTCGGTGATCAGGCTCACCGGCGCCGATCCGGCGCGTTCGAATTCCTTTGCCAGGAGCGCGCTGCCGATTCCGCGGCGGCGCTGATGGCGATAGACGCCGAGGCTCTCGATGAACCAGTGACCGACGATCTGCCTCTGCAGTGCCAGCAAGGGTTCCAGAACCGGATGCTTGGGAACGATCTCCAGCACTTCCGGACCGATCGAATAACCGACCGTCAGGCCGGCAACCTCATCATCAACGTCAGCAACGAGAGCGTCGCGCCAGTTTCCAGGCCCGGGCTCTTCGCGCAGCTTGTTGCGGCCACGCTCGAAGGCCGTATCCGTCACCCCATGAAGAACGGCGCCGTACCAGAGCCAGGAGGCAAAGCCATGCGCGGCGATATCGACGAGGATGGCGAGGTCGGCCGCCTCGCGCTTTTCCGCCGGACGAATGGTGACGCCCCCCACCATCCCTAGACCCCAAGCATCATCCGCACGACCGGTTCGAGACCCCGGCCGATCGCACGCGTATTCTCGGCATCGAGATGCACACCATCGAGCGGCGTGGTCTGAGCGACCGATCCGGCATCGAAGAAGCCGCAATCGAGTTCGTCGGCGAGATCGCGATAGAGCGGTGCCAGCATCGCCGACTGCTCGACACCGCCGGCGTACATCGCGCCGAAGGCGGCATTGGCCGTTTCGCAGAGCATCGGCGGCGAGACGATCAGGATTTCTGGCCCACCCTCGTCTTCGACCGGCCAGTCATGCCGGCGCACGAGCGTGATGAGACGCTGGATGCCCTTCACGGCGCCGAAAGCGGTTCCGTGGATCACCGGCTTCATATCGTTGGCGCCGAGAAGAAGAATGATCAGATCGAGCGGCGCATGACTGTGCAGCACCGTCGGCAGCACTTTTGCGCCGTTGCGGTCGCAATCGGCGAGATGGTCGTCATAGGCGGTCGTGCGACCGTTCAGTCCCTCGGCGATGACCTGAACGCCCGAGCCCAGCGCCTTCTGCAACACGCTCGGCCAGCGATCGGCAAACGCGTGACGGCCGCCATCCGCGGCATCGTAGCCCCAGGTCAGACTGTCGCCATAGCAGAGAACTGTTTTCATCGTCCGGGCCCGCCTTCGACTGCGCGAAAAGGAACGGACCGGCCCGAAGGCCGGTCCCTATCCAACTCAGACCAGCATGCCCATCGGGTTTTCGATGTAGCGCTTGAAGGCTCCGAGCAGTTCGGCGCCGAGCGCTCCGTCGACGCAGCGATGGTCGGTCGAGAGCGTAACGGTCATGACATTGGCGATGACCATCTGCTTGTTCTTGACGACGACGCGCTCCTCGCCCGCACCGACCGCGAGGATCGTGGCATGCGGCGGATTGACGACGGCGGCGAAGTTCTTGACGCCCATCATGCCCATGTTGGAGACCGCCGTGGTGCCGCCCTGGTACTCCTCGGGCTTCAGCTTGCGGTCCTTGGCGCGCTGGCCGAGGTCCTTCATCTCGTTGGAGATGGCAGACAGGCTCTTCAGCTCCGCCTGGCGCACGATCGGGGTGATCAGGCCGCCCGGGATCGACACGGCAACGCCGACGTCAGCGTGCTTGTGCTTGACCATGTTGCTCTCGGTCCAGGAGACGTTCGCATTCGGAACGTCGCGCAGCGCAAGCGCCAGGGCCTTGATGACCATGTCGTTTACGGAGAGCTTGTAGACCGGCTTGCCGCCCTGCTCCGGAGCAGCGGCATTGAGCTGGGCGCGCAGTGCAAGAAGCGCGTCGAGCTCGCAGTCGAGCGACACGTAGAAGTGCGGGATCGTCTGCTTGGATTCGACCAGGCGCTTGGCGATCGTCTTGCGCATGCCGTCATGCGGTATGAGCTCGTAAGAGCCCGGCTCGAAGAGCTTGAGAACGGCATCGTCCGACGGGCCCTTGGCAAGCGGTGCGGCCGCGGGAGCGGCAGTGCCGGTAACCGGTGCGGTTGCAGGCTTCGCGGTGCCACCGGCAACGGCAGTCTCAACGTCCTTCTTGACGACGCGACCATGCGGGCCTGTGCCGGCGATTGCCGACAGGTCGATGCCGGCGTCCTTGGCCAGACGACGGGCGAGCGGCGAGGAGAAGACGCGAGCGCCTTCGGACTTCGCCGGCTGGGCTGCAACCGGAGCCGGAGCAGCGGCAGGAGCCGCAGCCGGAGCGCTCGGCGCTACCGGTGCCGGCGCTTCCGCCTTGGCCGCGGGAGCCGGTGCGGCTGCGCCGTTGCCACCCTTTGCAGCGGCAGCAACATCCTCGCCATCTGCGGCGAGAACGGCGATCAGCGCATTGACCTTGACGCCATCGGTGCCGGCGGGAACGACGATCTTGGCGACGGTGCCTTCGTCGACGGCTTCGACTTCCATCGTCGCCTTGTCGGTCTCGATCTCGGCAATCACGTCACCGGACTTGACCTTGTCGCCTTCCTTGACCAGCCACTTGGCCAGATTGCCTTCTTCCATCGTCGGAGAGAGGGCCGGCATTGTGATGTTGATAGGCATCGAAGAACCCTCCCCTTATTTGTAGCAAACGGCTTTCACCGCATCGACGACTTCAGCAACGTTCGGAAGCGCGAGCTTCTCGAGGTTCGCGGCGTAAGGCATCGGCACATCCTTGCCGGCGATCGTCAGGATCGGAGCGTCAAGGTAATCGAATGCCTGCTGCATGACGCGGGTCGCGATCTCGGTACCGACGGACGACTGCGGGTAGCCTTCTTCGACGGTGACGAGGCGACCGGTCTTCTTGACCGATTCGATGACCGTCGGCAGGTCCATCGGACGGATGGTACGCAGGTCGATAAGCTCGACGTCGATGCCCTGGGCTTCGAGTTCAGCAACCGCCTTGACCGCATAGGTCATACCGATGCCGAAGGAGACGATAGTTGCGTCCTTGCCGACCTTGTGGATGCGGGCTTTGCCGATCGGCAGCACGAAATCGTCAAGCTTCGGCACTTCAAAGGAGTGACCGTAGAGGATTTCGTTTTCGAGGAAGATGACCGGGTTCGGGTCGCGGATCGCGGCCTTCAGCAGCCCCTTGGCGTCGGCTGCCGTATAGGGCATGACGACCTTGAGGCCGGGGATATGGCTGTACCAGGCGGCATAGCACTGCGAGTGCTGGGCAGCCACGCGGGCAGCGGCACCGCTCGGGCCGCGGAAGACGATCGGCGCGCCCATCTGGCCGCCGGACATGTAGAGCGTCTTGGCAGCGGAGTTGATGATCTGGTCGATCGCCTGCATGGCGAAGTTGAAGGTCATGAACTCGACGATCGGGCGAAGGCCGGTCATGGCAGCGCCGACGCCGACACCGGCAAAGCCGTGCTCGGTGATCGGGGTGTCGATGACGCGACGCGAACCGAATTCCTGCAACAGGCCTTGGGTGATCTTGTAGGCGCCCTGGTACTCGGCGACTTCTTCGCCCATGACGAAAACGTCGTCGCTCAAGCGCATTTCTTCGGCCATGGCGTCGCGAAGCGCTTCGCGAACGGTCATCGTCACCATTTCGGTGCCGGCCGGGATTGCCGGATCGGCGGCAACTTCAACCTTCGGCTGGGCTGCAACCGGAGCCGGCGCGGACGCAGCCGGAGCCCCAGTGGCTGCCGCCTTCGGCGCTTCGGCCTTCGGAGCGGCGATATCGCCTGCCGCTTCGCCGTCCTGCAGCAACACGGCGATCGGCGTGTTGACCTTGACGCCCTCGGTGCCGGCGGCAATCAACAGCTTGCCGATCGTGCCTTCGTCGACGGCTTCGACTTCCATCGTCGCCTTGTCCGTCTCGATTTCGGCGATGACGTCGCCGGAGGACACCTTGTCCCCCTCGTTCTTCAGCCATTTCGAGAGCGTGCCTTCCTCCATCGTCGGGGAAAGGGCGGGCATAAGAATTTCTACTGGCATGTTTGTCCCTCCCCGGATCAAAGCAGGATGTCGGTGTAGAGCTCGGATGCATCCGGCTCCGGATCGGCCTGGGCGAAATCGGCGCTGTCAGCAACGATATCGCGGACATCCTTGTCGATCTGCTTCAGCTCGTCTTCGCTCGCCCAGCCCTTTTCGGTCAGACGGGCTTTCACCTGCTCAATCGGGTCGTGTTCCGACCGCATCTTCTGCACTTCGTCCTTCGAGCGGTATTTCGCCGGGTCGGACATGGAGTGACCACGATAACGGTAGGTCTGCATTTCGAGGATGATCGGGCCCTTGCCGGAACGGCAATACTCGACGGCCTCGTCGGCGGCCGCCTTGACGGCGCGAACGTCCATGCCGTCGACCTGGAAGCCCGGAATGTTGAAGGAAACGCCGCGCTGCGAAAAGTCGGTCTGGGCCGAGGCGCGCGATACTGCCGTACCCATGGCGTAGCGGTTGTTCTCGATCACGTAGATCACCGGCAGCTTCCACAGCTGCGCCATGTTGAAGCTTTCGTAGACCTGACCCTGGTTGGCAGCGCCGTCACCGAAATAGGCGACGCTGACATTGTCGTTGCCGCGATAGCGGTTTGCGAATGCAAGGCCGGTACCAAGCGAAACCTGGGCGCCGACGATGCCGTGACCGCCGTAGAAGTGCTTTTCCTTGGAGAACATGTGCATCGAGCCGCCCTTCCCCTTGGAAAGACCGCTGCGACGACCGGTAAGTTCGGCCATGACGCCACGAGCGCTCATGCCGCAGGCCAGCATGTGGCCATGGTCACGATAGGCGGTGATAACCTGATCACCGTCTTTCAGTGCCATCTGCATGCCGACGACAACAGCCTCCTGGCCGATGTAGAGGTGACAGAAGCCGCCGATGAAACCCATGCCATAGAGCTGGCCGGCCTTTTCCTCGAAACGCCGGATGAGCAGCATTTCGCGGTAAGCCTTCAGGTCATCTTCTTTGGTGAAATCGGCGATGGTGCCGCCGTTGAAGTCCTTCTTGGCCGGCTTTGCGGCGGCCTTACGGCTGGAGACGGACGCGGTTTTTCGCGGAGCCATTCATTCCTCCCAATGGTTAGCCTTTGGCGGTTACCATAGGGAAAGAAAAGCGCCACAGCAATGCCATATTTGCATGGCTCGCATTCCACGCAAACAATTGAATTTGCTTCACAAATTTTAATTAACTGAATTCAAGTTAATTTTCGGGGCGGTGAAAAATAACGATCTCGTCACTTCGCGACATGTTCAGCGCGAGGCGAGCTTTTTCATCCAGCATGTCCCGTTCCAGCGACCCATCACTCATCAGTTGGACCTCTTTTTCAAGGATCATCCGCTGCTTCGTGAGCTTATCCAGCCGCGCCTGCCGCTCGACGATCTGGCGATCGAATTGCTCCGTCGCCTTCAAGCCATAGCCGCCGTGGATGGAATGATAGCCGAAGTAAGAGAGAAAGGCGACCGCGATCAACGGCATAACCAGCCGGCCCAGTTTCCGTTTCTTATGATGCCGTGTCCACATCCATTCACGCCCTGATACGCATTACGGAAATGAGACTAGCGTCGATTGATTAACCGACCGTTGACCATGAATGGCAGGAAAACAGAAACCCGCCCACGTGGGAACGTGGGCGGGCTTCGTTTGTCAGCTACAGCGACCTTTGCGCGTCTGAAAAGACGCGCGGCGCTACAGGATCAGCCGCGCAGGATCGAACGGCCGGCGTAGGTGGCCTGCAGGCCGAGTTGCTCTTCGATGCGGATCAGCTGGTTGTACTTGGCGAGCCGGTCCGAACGGGCGAGCGAACCGGTCTTGATCTGGCCGCAGTTGGTGGCAACCGCGAGATCAGCGATCGTGGCGTCTTCGGTTTCGCCCGAGCGGTGCGACATGACGGCGGTGTAGCGCGCCTTGTGTGCGGTCTCGACGGCGTCGAGCGTCTCGGAGAGCGAGCCGATCTGGTTGACCTTGACGAGGATCGAGTTGGCGACACCCATCTTGATGCCGTCGCGCAGGCGCGCCGAGTTGGTGACGAACAGGTCGTCGCCGACGAGCTGGCACTTGTTGCCGATGAGGTCGGTCACGGCCTTCCAGCCGTCCCAGTCGTCTTCCGCCATGCCGTCTTCGATCGAGAAGATCGGGTACTTGGCAGCGAGTTCCGCCAGGTATTCAGCCATTGCGCCCGGCTCCAGCGTGCGGCCTTCGCCTTCGAGCACGTACTTGCCGTCCTTGAAGAATTCGGTCGCGGCGCAATCAAGCGCGACGAACATGTCTTCGCCCGGCTTGTAGCCGGCCTTCTCGATCGACTTCATGATGAAGTCGATCGCTGCCGGAGCGGAAGCGAGGCCCGGAGCGAAACCGCCTTCGTCACCGACATTGGTGTTGTGGCCGTCGGCTGCAAGCTGCTTCTTCAGCGTGTGGAACACTTCCGAGCCCATGCGGACCGCATCGCGCATCGTATCGGCACCAACCGGAACGATCATGAATTCCTGGAAGTCGATCGGATTGTCGGCATGGGCGCCGCCGTTGATGATGTTCATCATCGGAACCGGAAGCACGTGGGCGTTCGGGCCGCCGACGTAACGGTAGAGCGGCAGGCCGGCCGCTTCGGCCGCAGCCTTGGCGACCGCAAGCGACACGCCGAGGATGGCGTTGGCGCCGAGGCGCGACTTATTCGACGTGCCGTCGAGTTCGATCATGGTCTTGTCGATCTGGATCTGGTTCTCGGCATCGAGACCGCCGATCGCTTCGAAGATCTCGCCATTGACGGCTTCTACGGCGCGCTCGACGCCCTTGCCGAGGTAGCGCGTACCACCATCGCGCAGCTCGACAGCCTCATGCGCACCGGTCGAGGCGCCCGACGGGACCGCCGCACGGCCGAAGCTTCCGTCTTCCAGGTACACGTCGACCTCGACGGTCGGGTTGCCGCGGCTGTCCAGAATTTCTCGGCCGATGATGTCGATGATTGCAGTCATGATCTCTTCCCTGCTTGAGGACGGTGGAATGGTCGGGGCCTGTCATACGCCAAGGCCTCGAAATTTCAATGGCGCGCAAGATGCAAAACCGTTCGCGCCATTGCGGTTCATGAAAATTTCACGAAGCGCCGCTGATGGCTCAGCCCTTGGCGATCGCGTCGAAGGCGAGCAGCTTTTCGAGCAGCCGCGGCATGTCTTTCAGGTGCACCATGTTCGGACCGTCCGACGGCGCGTTGTCCGGATCTTCGTGCGTCTCGACGAACACACCGGCGACACCGACCGCGACGGCGGCGCGCGCCAAGGTCTCGACGAATTCACGCTGGCCGCCCGAAGAGCCGCCCTGCCCGCCCGGCTGCTGCACGGAATGGGTTGCATCGAAAACGATGGGTGCGCCGAGGGAAGCCATGATCGGCAGCGAGCGCATGTCGGACACGAGCGTGTTGTAGCCGAAGGAGGCGCCGCGCTCGCAGAGCATGACATTCGGGTTGCCGCTCTCGGTGAATTTCGCCAGTACGTTCTTCATGTCCCAGGGGGCGAGGAACTGGCCCTTCTTGACGTTGATTGCCCGGCCGGTCTTGGCCGCCGCGACCAAGAGGTCCGTCTGGCGCGACAGGAATGCGGGGATCTGCAGGATGTCGACCGTCTCGGCGACGAGAGCGCACTGCTCTTCGGTGTGCACGTCGGTCAGGACCGGAAAGCCGAACTCCTTCTTGAGGTCGGCAAAGATTTCCATCGCCTTATCCAGGCCGATGCCGCGCTTGCCGGAGAGCGATGTGCGGTTCGCCTTGTCGAAGGAGGACTTGTAGACGAGGCCGAGATCGAGCTTCTTGCAGAGTTCGGAGAGCGCGCCCGCCATCATGAAGGCGTGCTCGCGGCTCTCCATCTGGCAGGGGCCGGCGATCAGCGACAGCTTCTCGGTTTGCGCGAAGGCGACCTCATGGCCGCCGTTGCCGACTACTACTCTGGCATTGGTTTTCATCATCAAGCTCCAAAAGCAAAGATCACCCCTTGCCCCGGCATTTCGGGAACAATGAGGCGCCCGCCCATTTCTGCAAATTCGATATCGTTCTCAGCAAACAGTGCACGCGTCGCCTCGAGGTCGGCGACGCGGAAGACGATGGCGCGACAACGCAGGCCGCGCTCGGCACCCCGTACCGAACGGCCGAAGAAGGCTTCCATGCCGGCCGCGTTCAGCACCGAAATCTTGGCGTTGGTGGCCGACACATCCATGCCGAAGGAATGGGCTGCGACCTCGCGTTCATCGACCGCTTCCTGAAGTAGATACTGGAAATCGGTCGGGTTGGTTTCCGACAGAACCACCTCGGAGATGCCGATCACGCCGTTTTCATGCTGCTCCAGCGCAGCCCGATCGGTGGGCAGCGCCCGGACACGCTGACAGTTGAAGAGAAAGAGATCCGGCGAGCGCAGGTCTGCCGCGAAGGCAAGGCGGAAGGAACCCAATCCCTCACGGCCATCCGGCAGTTTCATCGGCCGCGAGAACTCCAGCATGTCGCCACCGGAAATGCCGCGCGCCCGAAAGCGGATGTGATCGCTCGCCGCATCCTCGGTGCCGAAGACCAGCGCCGAGAGACCTTCCGGGCCCTGGCGGAAGCGGAAAGCCTGGTCGCGAGCGACAAAGGCATTGCCCTCAAGTGCAGCGGCTTCGCATTCCTCGCGGGAAGCAACGGCGAGCGGCTCGAGATAAGTGCCATCGGAAAAGAACACGCAGGCGTTTTCGGTACCGAAGGGGTGGCGGGCATCCTCAGCGACCGTGAAGCCGAGATTAGACAGGCGGCGCCGTGCCTGCGTAAGCGTATCCACCGGCAGCACGAGGTGATCGAGCGGGCGGGTGGTTCGCTTGGAGAGGCTCATGGCGTTTTCCCTGATGGTTCGCCGCTGTTTGCAACTTTTGGCCGGCGAATGCAAGCGGGCTGGCGGCCACAGAGCCGATTGGCCGCTTGAGCCCAAACAAAGGCCGCAAACAGGAACCCTCCGCGCCGGGCCGCGCCCGCCGCAGAGTCATGCTTGCCTGATGGTGCCGGGCTGCCAGGGCCTCAGTAGTAGCCCGGAGCCGCCGTGGAGTTGGCCGTATTTCCCGCCCCGAGACCGGGGGCGAAGATTTGGGGCTGCGCGTAGGTCGTATTGGTCGAGGAAGTAGTGGCACAGCCCGCAAGCCCCAGCACGACCGCCAACGGTACGAACAACGAAGCGATGAAGCGCATATCTATTGACCCTTTCCAGTTTCGCTGACGAACAGAAAAGAATGAAACCGGTGATTTGGCGAGTACGTAACAGTAACGCGACGTAACAAGGCGGCAAAGGGGCCGGTATCCGCAACCGCAGCGTCGCGTCGGTTGCTGCGGTTATTCTCGTTCCGCCTATGTTTTCGGCCTGAACAACACGCTCGGGCCAATCCCATCAAAGATGCAGATCGCTCTTGATGGCGCAGGTGGCGATGAAGGTCGGCACGAACCTGTCGATCAGGAAGCGTGGCGCGGGCTGCCAGTCTTCGTGGAAACCCGCCAGCACGAAGCCGGCCCGCAATTGACCGTCGATCTGTCCGGCCAGGCTATGCCCGAACACCAGCGCCTCGCCGCGTTCGATCTTGGATTTTACCACATCGGCAGCGAGATGCTCAGCCTCGGCAAAGGGCAGCGCGTAGGCCGGTCGAATGAGGCCGTTTTCCGCATAGCTCGGATCCCGGTCACCAACGAAAACCACCGGATTGAAAAAGCTGGCAAGCAGCCGACCTCCCGTCTTGAGCACCCGGTGGCATTCCCGCCAAACCGACTGGATGTCCGGAACGTAGAGATTGGAGATCGGATGAAAGACGAAATCGAAGGTATCATCAGCGAACACCGATAGGTCGCGCATGTCGCCCTGCACGACCGTCAGGGACGGCCCCTCGCGTTCGGCAACGATCCGGTCCTGGTCGAGCTGGCCCTCAGAGATATCGAAGACGGTGACCTCGGCACCGGCCGCGGCAAGAATGGGTGCCTGCTGGCCGCCGGCCGAAGCCAGGCACAGGATCTTCTTGCCGCGAACGTTCAGCAGCCACCCTTCGGTAGATCGCCGGGTGTCAGCCGCGCCTGCCAATGCCCCTCACGGGCCGCGGCGATCATTTCCCGCGTTACCGGCCGCGACCACTCGCAGTGCTGACTTGCCTGCCTGTCCCAGGCCTGGCGGTTGTGATCGATGATATCGAGACTGGATTTATCTTGCATGTTCGGTCCCTGGAAACTTGTCCAAATGTGACCGCTCACGATGGAGAAGAGATCGCAGGCGAGGAATGCCTCGGCGTCTGTCCGTCAATGCGGGTCGAGCAATGCCATTGTCCATCCCCTTCGCAAGCGAAGTTGAGGCGAGTTCGGTTTTCACCGGGCATTACTGGCGCATTGGACGACGCTCCTCTTGTTGCAGCCGCAAGCTAGCGGCCGGGTTGCAGGTGGTCAATGTCGGCAACGACGACTTTCAGGTCGATGACTGTGGCGTGGCGTCGCATCGGATTGCGTTCGATCGCGTCTCAGCCGGAGCGAATATCCAGAGCGCCTGGTCCGTTATCACGTTGCGTGTGATTTCAACCGCTTGAGAAGCGGGCGCAATCGCGTAAAGTTGGTCGATTGCAGCCTGGGGTTACGCCGGGCGCAGGCTGAGGGGCAGCGCTTGATCTTATTGTTGCAAGGCATGGAACACATCTGGGCCCGACCGGTACGCTCTGCAAAGCGCGTCGGCACGACGGCCTGTATATCATCTGGACATGAGCCCACATGATCCGTGATCTGACGGCCAAGCTGGCTTCCATCGCCATCATGATGTTTGCGCGCGCGCTGACTGCGGCGCGCGCCATCTGGCATGAGACTGGCCTCCCACCAAAGCAGAGTATCTATTTCGCCAATCATTCCAGCCATGGCGATTTCGTGCTGGTCTGGGCGGTGTTGCCACCATGGCTTCGGGAACACGCGCGGCCGGTTGCCGGAGCGGAATACTGGCTGAAATCGAAGCTCTCGGCCTTCATCGGTCGCGACGTCTTCGACGCCGTATTGATCGAGCGCGACGCGGCGGCCCGCACCCAGGACCCGGTCGAGCAGATGACGGCCGTCCTCAATGACGGCTCGTCGCTGATTCTCTTTCCCGAAGGAACACGCAACCAGACCGAGGCGCGGCTCCTGCCTTTCAAGAGCGGCCTCTACCACCTCGCCTGCAAGCGGCCGGACGTGGCGCTCGTGCCCGTCTGGATCAACAATCTCAACCGCGTGATGCCAAAGGGGGAGTTCGTGCCGATCCCGCTGATCTGTACCGTAAGTTTCGGCGAACCGATGCGCCTCAAGGCACAGGAGACCAAGGACGAGTTCATCGCTCGTGCCGAGGCCGCCCTGCGCTCGCTCGCCCCCTCTTCGACGGAAGACAATGCATGAGCGCGGCGAGCCTGGATATGCTCAAACTGCTTCTCGGCGTCGGCGGCATTCTCGCCCTGGCATCGTGCATCGGCTACGTGCTCAAGCAGAAGCTTTCACCGGACGGATCGAACGGAGCGATCGAGAACCTCAACGCCCGCATCAGGGCCTGGTGGGCGATGGTGGTGTTGATTGCCATCGCCTTCGTTGCCGGTCGGGTCGGCGTACTGCTGCTCTTTGCATTTTGTTCTTTCGCGGCGCTGCGTGAATTCATCACGCTCATCAACACCCGCCGCGGTGACCACTGGGCGATCGCCGCGGCCTTCTTCGTCGTGCTGCCGATCAATTATTTCCTGCTCTGGGCCGAGCAATACGGCATCTATTCGATCTTCGTGCCGGTCTATGCCTTTCTGCTGATGCCGATCATCGCGGTTCTGCACGGCGACACGCGCGACTTCCTGCTCAGGATCTCGGAGGTGCAATGGGCGCTGATGATCTGTGTCTTCTGCGCCTCGCATGTGCCGGCGCTGCTGACCCTGCAGATCCCGGGCTATGAGGGACGCAACGTTCTCTTGATCGCCTTCCTGGTCATCGTCGTCCAATCGAGCGACGTGCTGCAATATGTCTGGGGCAAGCTATTCGGCAGGACCAAGATCGCCCCAACGCTTTCGCCCTCGAAGACGGTCGAGGGTTTTGTCGGCGGGGTCGCAAGCGCCACCCTGATCGGCGCCTCGCTCTGGTGGATCACACCGTTCACGCCCGCCCAGGCGGCGTTGATGTCCTTCATCATCACCCTGATGGGCTTCTTCGGAGGGCTCGTCATGTCGGCGATCAAGCGGGACCGCGGCGTCAAGGACTGGGGCCATCTGATCGAGGGCCATGGCGGGTTGATCGACCGGCTGGATTCCGTCGTCTTCTCGGCGCCGATCTTCTTCCATCTGATGCGCTATTGGTGGTCGCTGACATGACCGCGAAGCTGAAGGGACTGGCGGGCAGCGGCGTCGTGCACGTGGCATTCGCTTTTTTCGCCATGGGCGGCTGGGCGCTTTTCGCCAACCGCCATCACCCGATGCCCAAGCCGCTTCTTGCCGCCGTCATCCAGGGTACGCTCTCGGCGCTTCTGACCCTTTACCTCAAGACAGCGGTCGACGCGCTTTCCCGGCGGTTCCGTGGAACCAAGCGATTGTTCCTGCCGCCGCTCCTCGCCTGTCTCGGCTCGTCGGCGGCGCTCGTGGCAATCCACACGATGAGCGGCACGCCGGAGGTCCTGAGGACGATCGCGTTGCCGCTCGCGGTGTCGACCACCTACGCCGCCATCTACAACTATTCCATCAACCGAGGAGAGCCCGGGCATGACCGGTGACCGCAGGCCGCTCGCAAGCCGCAACACCCGCTGGGCCCAGGCGATCGCCCGCCGCCTGGCATCGATGAATGTCACACCCAACCGGATCTCGCAGGCAAGCATGCTGGCCGCCGCCTTTGCCGGGCTGGCCTTCTGGCTGACGGGCGAAACCCAGGATGGCGTGAGGGTTACGCTGTTCATCGCTGCCGCCCTCTTCTGCCAGTTGCGCCTGCTCTGCAATCTCTTCGACGGCATGGTCGCCGTCGAGGGCGGCAAGGGCGAAGCCGACGGTCCGTTCTGGAATGAGTTTCCGGATCGGGTCGCGGATGTCTTCATCTTCGTCGGCGCCGGATACGGGATTGGCGCCCCCGCCCTCGGTTTTGCCGCAGCCGCCTTCGCCGTGCTGACCGCCTATGTACGCGAACTCGGCCGCGCCAATGGCGCCCCGAGCGACTTCTCCGGCCCCATGGCCAAACAGCACCGCATGGCGACAATCACGCTGGCTGCGGTCCTCTCGGCCTTTGAAGGTCTTTGGCTCGGCGACGGTGAAATCCTCTGGGCGGCGCTGCTGTTGATCTCGATCGGCGCGGCCTTAACCGCCCTCGTGCGTGCCCGCCGCCAGATCGCCTGGCTCCGGCACAACGCCACCCCGAAAGGCTGATCGTTCCTTACCGCTACAACTGAACGACGCCTGCGCGATAACCCGCAGGCGCCCCTTGACGTTTCGTTGCATCAATTACTAGATTGATTAGTCGATTTATTAAACTTGAACACTCGACGGGGCGGAGCGGCGTTGCCTGCACCCACTGGCGATCGAGAGGTTCATTTGTCGCAAAAGACTTCTGTTTCAATCGGCTACGGCGCGATCCTCCACGCCTTCCGCTACGGAGAACACGAATGACCAACCCCGACCGCATCGACGATGTCGACGCACTTCGCGGCTTTGCACTGCTCGGAATCCTTCTCGTCAACACCATGGCCTTCGCCTCCGCCTTCTACGGACTGGAACTCGCGGACCCCGCCTTCACCGGCATTGCCGATCGCACCGTGCATCTTGTGATCGCGCTGTTCTTCGAGATGAAGTTCTACCTGCTGTTCTCATTTCTATTCGGCTACAGCTTCACCCTGCAGATGCGCTCGGCGGAAAAATCCGGCGAGGCCTTCGTGCCGCGGCTCTTGCGTCGGCAGGCCGGCCTCTGGCTAATCGGTGTCGCCCATGCGGTTCTGCTCTTCCATGGCGATATTCTCACCACCTATGCCGTGCTCGGCATTGTCCTCCTGATGCTGCGAAACCGCAGCGACGGTGCCCTCTTCCGCCTGGCGAAATGGCTGGTGATTCTCGTCGCCGTCGCATGGGGCGCACTCGGGATTGTTGCCACCCTGGAACCAACGCCGCTTGATCGGCCTGGCATCCTTGCCGCCGCCAAGGCAACCGAACTTGCCTTCCGAGGCGACTGGCAGGCAATCATCAGCCAACACTTGACGGAGCTTTCGTCCGTCTGGGTGATCCTGGGTTTGCTGCAGGCGCCCTCGGCACTCGCGATGTTCGTACTCGGGCTCATCGCCGGGCGTCACAAGACGCTGGCGCGGCCGGAGGAAAACAAGGCGCTGTTCCAACGCCTGCTGCGCGCCGGCCTGTGGATCGGCCTGCCCGGCGCCATCGTCTATGCCTATGCCAGTGTCGAGATGATCGATTCGCCTGTCGCCATCATCGGGCTCTCGATCGGGCTGATCACCGGTCCGTTCCTGACGGGTGCCTATGTTGGCGGCGTGATGCTGTTCTTCGGAACGAAAGCTGGCCAACGGCTGCGCAAAGTGCTCGCGCCTGCCGGCCGCATGGCGCTCTCCAACTACCTCACGCAATCATTGATCGCCGCCCTGATCTTCCATGGCTACGGCCTTGGCCTCATCGGCCAGGTCACACCACTGACAACCGTGCTGATCGCGCTTGGCATCTTCACGGCGCAGCTTTTCACCAGCCGCTGGTGGATGACCTATTTCGCCTACGGCCCGCTCGAATGGGTCCTGCGCTTCATCACCATCTGGCGGGCGCCGCAATGGCGCAAACCGGTCGGCGCGCGCTGACAACACCTCCGACTGACCGCGGGAGCAGTCCCAAACCACCAGCGCACATGAAAAAGGCCGGTCGCGAGACCGGCCTTTCCTGATCGATGCAATCCCGGCTTAGACGAGGCGGGACTGTTCCAGCGCCGCTTCGACGAAGCTCGCAAACAGCGGATGCGGATCAAGCGGGCGCGACTTCAGTTCCGGATGGTACTGAACGCCGATGAACCACGGATGATCCGGATATTCGACCGTTTCCGGCAGCACGCCGTCCGGCGACATGCCGGAGAAGACAAGGCCGCAAGCCTCAAGGCGATCCTTGTAGTCGACATTGACTTCGTAGCGGTGGCGGTGGCGCTCGGAAATATCGGTCGAACCATAGATCTCGGCGATCTTGGTGCTGCCCTTGAGCGACGCGCGGTAGGCGCCGAGGCGCATGGTGCCGCCGAGATTGCCGGAGGCCGAACGCTTCTCGAGCTCGTTGCCCTTCACCCACTCGGTCATCAGGCCGACAACCGGCTCCTTGGTCGGGCCGAATTCCGTGGACGACGCCTTCTCGATGCCGGCGAGATTGCGGGCCGCTTCCACGACCGCCATCTGCATGCCGAAACAGATGCCGAAATAGGGGACCTTGCGTTCGCGGGCAAAGCGCGCCGCATTGATCTTGCCCTCGGAGCCGCGCTCACCGAAACCACCGGGAACGAGGATGCCATGCACCTTCTCGAGATAGGGCGCCGGGTCTTCCTTCTCGAAGACTTCCGATTCGATCCACTCGAGCTTGACCTTCACCCGGTTGGCGATGCCACCGTGATAGAGCGCTTCGATCAGCGACTTGTAGGCGTCCTTGAGGCCGGTGTACTTGCCGACGATCGCGATCGTGACTTCGCCTTCCGGCGTGCGGATACGATCGGCAACGCGCTCCCAGGCTTCCATGCGCGGCTTCGGCGCCGGCTCGATACCGAAGGCGGCCAGCACTTCGTTGTCGAGGCCTTCCTTGTGGTAAGCGATCGGAACGTCGTAGATCGAGGCAACGTCGAGCGCCTGGATAACCGCCGACTGGCGGACATTGCAGAACAGCGAGAGCTTGCGACGCTCGGCTTCCGGAATTTCACGGTCGGCACGAACGAGCAGGATATCGGGATGAATGCCGAGCGCCTGCAGTTCCTTGACCGAATGCTGCGTGGGCTTGGTCTTCAGCTCGCCGGCCGCCGGAATATACGGCATCAGCGTCAGGTGGACGTAGACCGCCGTGCCGCGCGGCAGATCGTTGCCGAGCTGGCGGATTGCCTCCATGAACGGCATCGCTTCGATATCGCCGACCGTGCCGCCGATTTCGCAGAGCACGAAGTCGTAGTCGTCGTTGCCTTCGGTGACGAAATTCTTGATTTCGTTGGTAACGTGCGGGATCACCTGGACCGTCGCGCCGAGATAGTCGCCGCGCCGTTCCTTGTCGATGATGTTCTTGTAGATCCGGCCCGTGGTGATGTTGTCGGTCTTCGTCGCCGAACGCCCCGTGAAGCGTTCATAGTGGCCGAGATCGAGATCGGTCTCCGCGCCATCGTCGGTTACGAAAACCTCACCGTGCTGGGTCGGGCTCATGGTGCCCGGATCAACGTTGAGGTAGGGGTCGAGCTTGCGCAGTCTCACCCGGTAGCCACGCGCCTGCAGCAGTGCTCCGAGAGCCGCTGCAGCGATGCCTTTTCCGAGGGAGGAAACCACGCCGCCAGTGATGAATACATATCGCGCCATGGGAGTCACCGGATACCTTTTAACAAATGATTCCGCCACCGAAAAATTCATGTTCCAGAACTTTTCGCCTTGGGATGGAGGCAGACTTCACACAAAACAAAACCGGCGGATGAAACATCCGCCGGCGGGTTCTTCTGAATTGCGGCCTTATTGGCCGCTGGGAACTTGCGATCCCGAATTGTTGTTGGCGGGCGTCTCAGTCGTTGTGCCGCCTGCCGGAGCTTCGCCCGATGTTGCCGGCGCCGTCGAGGGGACACCGTTGCCAGTCGCAGCGCCGTTACCGGTTGCCGGGGCCGTTGCCGGCTGCTGCTGGGTGGCGCCACCGGCTGGAGTCTGGGTGTTGCCGCCGCCGAGCGAATCGAGAACGCCGCCGCCGTTCGAGCTGGTGCCCGGGATACGGTCGAGGATGTCGGTCGCCTGCGGCTGATAGCGAGCAAGGATGCCCATGGCAAGCGCCAGGACAAAGAAGAGCGCGGCGAGGATCGCCGTCGTGCGGGTCAGCGCATTGGCCGTGCCGCGGGCGGACATGAAGCCCGAGCCGCCGCCGATGCCGAGACCACCGCCTTCGGAACGCTGAATGAGAACGACGCCGATCAGGGCGACGACCACCATGAGATAGATGACGAGTAGTACGGTCTGCATCAGCTTCCAGTCCTGCCCTTGGGGCACACGAATCAAACCATGCGCAAACTCGGCCTGGCCGGGCGCAATTTTTCGCCTCTTTATACCAAGCCGTACGCCATTCCAAGCCCCTGCCCGGCAACCCGGGCGATCAGGCTGTCAATTCTTCATAAGCCCGGTAGATGGCGAGGAAGTCTTCGGCTTTCAAGCTCGCGCCGCCGATCAGTGCGCCGTCGACATTGGCGACGCCCATCAACTCCATCGCATTGGAAGGCTTGACCGAGCCACCATAGAGGATACGCATCTTGGCTCCCGCGTCGGCGAAGCGCGACACGAGTTCCTTGCGCATGAAGGCGTGCGCTTCCTCGACGTCAGCCGCCGTCGGCGTCAGGCCCGTGCCGATCGCCCAGACGGGTTCGTAGGCGATGACGGTGTTTTCGGCGGTCGCCGCATCCGGCAAGCTCTCGGCGAGCTGGCGCCTCAGGACATCAAGGGTCTTGCCGGACTTGCGTTCGTCACCGGTTTCGCCGATGCAGACGATCGCCACGAGTTCGGCGGCGTGTGCGGCTTCCGTCTTCGCGCGCACCAGCGCATCGCTTTCGGCATGATCGGTGCGGCGCTCGGAATGACCGACAATGACGTGGGTGCCGAAACAATCGGCGATCATTTCGGCGGAAACGTCGCCGGTGTGGGCGCCCGACTGCTTCTGATGGCAATCCTGCGCGCCGATCAGCAACGGACTATCGTCGCAAAGCGCCGTCGCCACGTAGAGCAGGGTCGCAGGCGGGCAGATCAGCGTTTCGACCTTAGCGGAGAGTTCGCCCTTGACCCCTTCGGCCATCGCCTTGATCTGATCGAGCGAGGCGCGGGTTCCGTTCATCTTCCAGTTGCCGGCGACGAGCGGGCGGATATCGGGCGTCATGCAGTTTCCTCCGGATGCTTTTCTCCCGAAGCGGCCTAGCAAATGCGGCCGGCAAATAAAAGCGCTGACGGCGATTATTCCCGACGGCGGGGCTGGTTGCCTGCCCCGCCGCAAAGACACCTCATGCGGCGCGCGTCATCTCGACCACGGCAAACGGCAGCCCTTCGTCGTCGGTCGCCTTGCGTGCGGTTTCGACGAAACCGAGGCGGAGATAGAACGCGACCGCCGCCTGGTTGTCGGCATACACGCTTACATCCAGTCGCCCGAGCCGGGCGGTAGCATCCTCGACAAGCGCGCGACCGATACCGGCGCCGCGAATGTGCGGATCCACGAACAGCCCGCCGATGAAATTCCCGATCAGCCCGATGAAGCCCACGACCTTCCCGTCGATTTCGGCGACCCAGTTGTCGGCCATCGGCAGATAGGTGTCCCGCACAAGCTGCTTTTGGGAGAGCAGGCGGTCTTCGCCAAGGAACGGGTGACCGATGCGCGAGGCGGCAAGCCAGATTGTGAGTAGCCTTTCGCTCTCTTCCGTGCGCCAGGGCCGGATGGTGATGGGCTTGGCGCCAGCGACCGCCCGGCCCCTGCCCCCCGCTCCCTGCTTCCCTTGCGGCTGCAATGCCGCAATCGCATACATAAGCGGCAGGCTTGGCATGGTTGCAGGCGGCGCCATACGCCGGCCACCAAGGTCGCGCATGCCTTCGAAACCGATCCAGCCGTTGGAATAGGGATATTCCGTCAGACGCTCGATCCGGAGCCCGGCATCGATGAGCGCCTGGATCACATCCGCGATGCCCCAGTTGAACTCGAAAGATGGGTGGGGATTGCTAAAGCCCACCACACCCTCCTGGTAGCCTCCGGCCGCAAGACCGGCACCGGAATCCGCAACATAGTCGCCGACGCCCGCTTCGGCGACCGGTTCCTTCGGCGCGTAATCCTAGTGCGGCTTCCAGCTTGGGTCGAAGACCATCGCGAAGGGATGGAACTCGATGAAGGCGAAGCGCCCGCTGGGCTTGAGTACATCGGCGATACCGCGCGCCCAGACGCCGAGGTCCGACAGCCAGCAGATGGTGCCGTAGGACGCAAAGACGCGATCGAACCGCCGATCGTCTGCGCGGGCACGCTCGAACCATTCGAACAGGTCGGACCGTTCGAAGCTGGCCGCGATCCCGCATTCTTCGGAAAGGCGCGTGGCGAAGGCGATCGCCTCATCCGAGATGTCGACGCCGGTCACATTCGCGCCGAGGCGCGCAAGGCTCAGGCTGTCCTGGCCGGAGTTGCATTGGAGATGGAGGAGGTCCAGCCCGGCGATATCACCGAGCAGTTCGATTTCCTCCGGATAGAGCGTGGAGCCCCCGGCACGGAAAAAGGCCGCCTGGTCGCCCTTATGGCTGTTGTGCGCGACTGTCGCCGCATTCCAGGAGAGGCGATTGGCCTCGTGTAGATCGTTACTCATAGTCTACTCATGAAAATCGTGCGGCAGACACGGAGCCAGGGCCCCATGCTGCGCTGTTTTTAGAATTTCAGCACGGCCTCGAGCTCGTCGTCATAGTGCTCGCCCGTCGGCTCAAAGCCGAGCTCTCGATAAAATCCTTCGGGACTGCCGGGACCCTGTCCGTAACTCGTGTAGAGTTCGCGAAGACCGCGCGCCTTCAGATCACGAACGACAAGGGCAATCGCCTGCTTGCCAAAGCCCCTGCCCTGGAACGGACGGGCAATCATGAAGCGCCAGAGATAGACGCCGGGGCAATCGATACCGTCGTCCCAGTCGGATCCTTCATGCAGCATGATGAAGCCGACCAGCGTCTCTTCGGCATAAACAGCGCGGAACCAGGCATTCTCGGAAAAATGCGCCTCGGCAATCGAGGTGCCGTTGTCCGCCACCATGCTGCGCTGTTCGTCGCTTAGCGTTTCGCTGAGCTCGCAGACGTCGCAGACGGTCAGGGCTGAAATGCGCCGGAGGGTAATTTCGGCATCAGACGGCAATACGGTCCCACCATTGGAAACTCCTAAGAAAAATCAAAATGTTAAAAAAGAGCCGGAACCAGAACGGTCGACTTCGGATCACCCGCTAAAGGGGCAAACGGCACGTATGATGAAATCATGGCGAGAAAACGCCTGACCGTTCGCGATAGCGAACGGCGCTAGACTCCGGTTCGCAGATGGTCCTGGCCCTACCCTAGAAACCCAAAGTCACTTTGGTCGGCCTGCTGACGGATGTGTACCGCCGTTCTCCAGGCCGGCAATCGCCGCGTGAACGTCCGCCTCCACGTCTTCGTCGAACTGCTCGAAGATCGCATCGCCGATCAAGCCGTGAACCTCGCGCAGGTAAGGGGCAGCCGCCTCGCCTTCGCCAAGAGCGAGGTAGGAGCGTGCGATCGAAAGCGACGAAAGCGGCTGGCGCCGCTCCAAGGTCCACTCGCGGGACAGCAGCGAGACGGCGATGCTCTCGCGGTACCGCCCGGCATCGCAAAGTGCCGCGCCGTAACCACTCTTGATCCAGTAATACATGTCCGTGAAAGCGAGGTGGGCATCGGCTATGTCGGATGCCAGACGCCAGGCATCGATCGCCTCGCCATATTTGCCTTCGGTTCCAAGGCGGATGCCCGTGCGAGCCAGATCATAAGCCTCCCGCTCATGCGGACTCATTGGTGTCGTTTTTTTCTTCGGTGTCGTTTTTTTCTTCGTCATCTACGCCAGCCCAACTGCTTCCAGGAACAACCCCTCCGTGTCCCCTTCCACCGCAAGTGGACCACAGCTTGCTGACGTCAACAAGATCGCAGTGCAATTTTACGGTATTATCGGCGAATAAAAGCATGAGCTCATGGGTCTCACCGCCGTAACCGAGTTGTAGCGGCCGGGCTGGCGACCACGGAGACGAACATGTTGCGCAACGACAAGGCCGGGTTCGGCTGGGTCACCATCATCCTTCACTGGACGATTGCGGCGATCATCCTTGCCTTGCTCGCCCTCGGCTTCATCATGCGCCGGGTTCCGATCGACCCAGTGCTGCAGTTTTCGCTGTACCAGTGGCACAAGTCGCTGGGTTTCACCGCGCTTGGCCTGGCGGTGGTGCGCGCCCTCTGGCACGTGGTCGAGCTTCATCCGAAGCCGCCGGAAGGCCTCAGCCCCCTTGAGCAGCGCGCAGGCAGCGTCACTCATATCGTGCTCATGGGGCTTGCGCTCGCTGTCCCGCTTGCCGGTTGGGCCGTCGCATCCACCTCGACGCTGAACATCCCAAGCTTTTACTTCAACTGGGTCGTCATACCGCATCTGCCGATGGCGAAATCGGCACCGGCTGAGAACCTCTGGACGCTCGTCCATATGACGCTCGCCTATCTGCTCCTCGTCTTTGTGACGCTTCACGTATTGGCCGCCCTCTACCACCACTTTGCGCGGCGGGACGACGTCCTCGTCCGCATGCTGCCAACCGGATCGCGCCGCCATAAACGCTCCCAAACGGCGGGCGCGAATCCGGTCATCGCTGGAAGGAAGAAACCATGACACTGCGCTTGCAACCATCACCCAAGGCAATTGCACTCGCCTTGCTGGCGGCCATGTCCGTTAGTCCCTCGCTCGCTGTCGGCGCCGCGCCAGACCTTGCCGATGCGGCCGGAAACTACGGCATCACGCCCGCTTCCCGTATCCATTTCACGGTAGCACAAGCAGGCGGCGGAGGAATCGTCGGCGACTTCGGCAAATTTTCCGGCAGCTTCCGCATCGACCGAAATGATGTCGACCACTCGACCGTCGAGTTCACGCTCTACCCGGAAAGTGTGAAAACGGGAGAGAAGCGGACCGAGGATTTCCTGAAGTCCAGCGCCGTTTTCGACACCGCGAACTACAGCACCGTCACCTTCCGTTCGACGAATGTGAAGCAGACCGGCCCCGCTACGGCGGCGGTCGAAGGAACGTTGACCGCCCGCGGCACCTCGCGAAAGGAACGCTTCTCGGTGACGCTGCTTGACTGGAACCGCGGCTCGATCGCCTTCAACATCCGCGGCAACATCCACCGTTCGCCCTATGGCATGGATGTCGGCACGCCGATCTATTCCAACGTCGTCGAGTTCGACATGAACATCAAAGGGCAGAGGCGGTGAACGCCCCTGCCCCTTTATGAACGCAAGTCCTCGGCTCAGCCGATCTGGCTGCCGACGAAATCCTTGACGATGCGCACGATACCGCGGCCGAGCAGGTCGTCGAGCGCCGCGATGAACTGGTCGACATGAGCGCGCTCGCAGATCAGCGGCGGCTCGAGCCGGATGACGTTGCGATTGTATTCGGTAAAGGCCACCAGCACATCGTAGTCGCGTAGGAGCAGCGCGCCGATGAAGCCGGACAACGAACCCTTGAGTTTGTCGTCAAGCATGGAGACGACTGGGCGCAGCACCATCGGCAGCGTCTGGCTGAAGTCCTGGAACTCCAGGCCGACCATCAGCCCCTGGCCGCGAACGTCCTTGATGATCTTCGGGTATTTCTCCTTCAGCGCCTGCAGGCGATCGAGCAGATAGTTGCCGCTGTCGGCGGCCCGGTCGATCAGGTGCTCGTCATAGAGCACGTTGATGCCTTCGATCGCCGTGACGCAGGCCTCGCCCATGCCGCCAAAGGTCGCCATGGCATGGATCATTGCGGTCTTCGCCGTGCCGTAGGCCTTCATGTAGACTTCGCGACGGGCGATCATCGCGCCGACGGCTGCCTTGCCGGCGCCGAGCGACTTGGCGAGCGCTGTCACGTCAGGCACGACACCATAGTGCTCGAACGCATAGAAGCGGCCGGAGCGACCATAACCGCACTGTACCTCGTCGGCGACCCAGAGCACGCCGTACTTGTCGCAGAGCGCACGAAGCTTCTGCCAATACTCGGCCGGCGCCTGGATGATGCCGCCGCCTCCCTGGATGGTTTCGAGCACGATGACACCGATTTCCGGATCGGACTTGAAGGCGTTTTCCACCGCGTCGATATCGGCGAAGGGAACGCGCACCGTATTGTCGGTGAGCTTGAAGTCGGCGCGATAGAGTTGGCCGTCGGTGATGGCGAGCACACCCTTGGTCTTGCCGTGGAAGGAATTCTCGGCATAGACGACCTTAGGCCGCTTCGGACCGGCCGCACGCTCGGCAAGCTTGACGGCAGCCTCCATCGCTTCCGAGCCGGACGAGCCGAGGAAGACCATGTCGAGGTCACCCGGCGAGCAGGCGGCGATGTTCTTGGCCAGCGCCGCCGCATATTGCGACATGAAGGCGATGGCGATCTCGTGACGCTTCTCGTCCTGGAACTTCTGCCGCGCTTCAAGGATGCGCGGATGGTTATGGCCGAAGGCCAGCGAGCCGAAGCCACCGAAGAAATCGAGGATCTTGCGGCCGTTCTGGTCGGTATAGAACATGCCCTCGGCGCTTTCGATCTTCACCTTGTGGAAGCCAAGAAGCTTCATAAAGTGAAGCTGTCCGGGATTCAGATGCTCCTTGAAAGCCGTGGTGATGTCGCCGATCGACATGGCCTTTGCCTGTTCCACGGTGATCAGTTCGGGCTTTGTCACACCACCATCGAGCGAAGGGGCGGCAACGGCGATACGGTTCGGTATGTCCAACATGGTGTCTCCCCTCATTCGGCCGGCACGGCGAAGGCGGCGGTGGCCGCGGCACCCATTTTCTTTGCCCGATATTCGTCATAGGCGGCGACCAGCATGTCGCCATCATTGTATTCCGCACGCCATCCGAGCTCGCGCTTCAGCTTGCCGGTCTCACGCACGCACATCTCGTCGGCGATCAGATACTGCTCCGGATCCATGATCGGCTTGTTGATCAGATCGAAGAAGGCCAGCGTCTGCTTGACCGCGAAGGCGGGCGTCGGCAGCAGGAACGATTTGGAACCGGCGTGCTTGATGAGATTGCCGAGCAGGTCGCGCACCGAGGGCGGATTGTCGGAGCCGAGATTGTAAGCTTCATTCGGCACGCCACCCTTCCAGGCAAGGCGTGCAGCTTCGGCGCAATCGAAGACCGAGATGAACTGATAGGGCACCTTGCCCGAGCCGATCATCGGCACCGGCAGGTTCATGTCGATCAGCTTGAACAGCTTCTCGAGAATGCCGAGACGACCGGGGCCGATGATCAGGCGCGGGCGGAAGATCGAAATGTTCATGCCCTGCTTGCGCCATTGCACCGCAAGCTGCTCGGTCGCCCATTTCGACTTGCCGTATTCGCCGAGCGGCTTTGCCGGATGGGTTTCGGTCTGCGGCGATTGCACCGTGTGGCCGTAGATCATGTCGGTGGTGAACTGCACCAGGCGCGATGCGCCGGCGGCGTCCATGGCCTTCATGATGTTTTCGGCGCCGTAATAGTTGACGGGCCAGAAGAATTCCCAGCGCTTCGAGCGGATCTGCAGCGGCGACAGCATCTTGGCCGCCATATTGTAGACCATGTCATCGGGACCGATGCCGACCTTCTGTACAGCCTTCAGGTCAGTGACGTCGCAATGGACGAAGCGGGCGCGGCCGTAATGCGGCAGGTCGGACTTGACGATATCGGCGATCACCACGTCCTCGCCGTCCTTGACTAGACGTTCCGCCAGGTGACGGCCAACAAAGCCGTCGCCACCAAAGATGATGTGTTTCATGACTTGCTCCCGAATTCTGCAGTGCTCACCCCGGCTGCATCCGCCGACTTGTCATCGGCGTGGGATGAGATGCCCGACTGGGCGATAAGAAGGGTTCCTGCGCAGATCAGCGCGATGCCGGCGATGCGCCAGGCATTGAGGTCCTCGCGGAAAACGAAATAGGCGAAGACCGCGACTGCGACGTAGGCGAGGCTCAGGAACGGATAAGCAAAGGAAAGCTCGACCTTCGACAGCACATAGAGATGCGACGCCATCGAAATGACGAAGGTCGCGAGGCCGGCAAAGACCCAGGGGTTGAAGACGATCTGGAACAGCCGGACGATCGCCGTTTCAGCGGTCATCGAAATCGGCCCGAGCGTCAGCATGCCCTGTTTCAGCATGAGCTGAGCGGCAGCGTTGGTAAGCACCGTAAAGAGAATGAATGGAATATATTTCATTGTTTTACTCCCAGTCCCGCAAATGTACTTACGGGCAAGAGACGGATTTTCCGTGAAGTTTGAAAGTTTATTTGAATAAAATTGTCTGCATTCTCATTCTGGCAAAGCCAGAGCCGTGCGCTTCCAGAAGTTGGAAACGAGCGCAGGATCGCGCAATGCCTCGATCTTCCTCCAGGAAGGGAAAGACATTTCAAAGACTTGCGGGCTCATGCGAGCATCCTTGTACGGATTGACCGCACCGCCTGCCTCCACCACGATGCGATCGAGCGCATCCAGCAGCTTTACTGTTCGTTCACCTTGATTGGCGAAGTCCAATGTCAAAGTAAAACCGGGTCGCGGGAAGGACAGAACTCCGCGCGAGCCGATATCGCCAAAACGCTTGAGAACCGTCAGGAACGACGCATGGCCGGCCTTGCGAGCCGTTTCCATGAGTTGCGCGGTGATCGCCGGTGCCCGCTCTGCCGGGTAGACGCTCTGGTGCTGATAGAGACCGCGTGGGCCGTAAAGCCTGTTCCAGGCGCCGATGGCATCCAGCGGATAGAAATAGGAGGTCCAGGGAACCGTCGTCACGGTTTCGCCAGGCTTTTCCTTGCGGAAGTAATATTCGTTGAAGGCCTTGAGCGTTGTCCGGTTCAGAAGATTGAAGGGCGGCGCGAAGGGCACCGAAAGCTTCAATCCCTTCGGGATATCGGGCAGTTCACAGGAGCCGTCGGCATGGTCGCCGGCCAGCAGTACGCCCCTGCCCGCGCGGGCTCCTATAGCGAGTTGGTCGATCCAGGCAACGGAATATTCGTGCTCGTCGTCGACCCGATCGACGAGGGCGAAGTATTGGTCGAGATTATCGAAGCGGATCGCATGCTGTTGCACGTGCGGCGACGGCACCTTCATCAGCCGCAGATCCGCGGTCAGGATCAACCCCGTCAGGCCCATGCCGCCGATCGTGGCAGCGTAGAGTTCAGCGTTCTCTCCGGGCGAACAGGTCAATCGATCCCCGTTCGAGCGCAGAAGCGTGAAACCTGTCACGTGATTGCCGAAGGTGCCGCGCGCATGGTGGTTCTTGCCGTGCACGTCGTTGGCAAGTGCGCCGCCGACGGTCACGAAAGCCGTGCCGGGGGTGACCGGCAGGAAGAAGCGATGTTCGATCGCGCGTTCGAGCACCTCGCGCAACGTCACGCCGGCCTCGCAGGTCATCATGCCGGTGCCGGGATCGAAGGCGATGATCCGGCCATGCCGGCGGCTTTCGATCAGCGTGCCTCGGTCATTGTGGCAACTGTCGCCGTAGCTGCGGCCATTGCCGAAGGGCAAGTAGCCTTCCGCCTCCAGGCTGCCGAGGCGATCCTCATAGTCGTCAGGCGAAATGGCCGGCCGCGCGCGATTGTCGAGGCGGCCCCAGCTTTCATGGTCTTGCAAACTCATTGCGGCCCGATGGCTCCAAACAGTATCAACAGCGCGCCGATCAGCATGGTCAATTGGCTGCGCCAGTCACGCATGATGAAGACAACAGGGTCCTCATGCAGCATACCGCGACGCGCGAGCATCCAGATGCGCAACAACATATAGAGCACCAGCGGGCAAAGCGGCCACAGCGCCCACGGCGTGGTGTACATTTCCTGGAGTTCCTTGCTGTGCACGTAGAGCGCAAGGACCAGAGCCGAGGTGAAAGCGGAAGCAACGCCAGCCTGCCCCACCATCTCGAAATCGACAGCGAGATAGCCGCGCCCCGGAACGTTGCCGCCATCCTTGTCGTCGAATTCGTGCAACTCGACATAGCGCTTCACCAGCGCCAGGCTGAGGAAGAAGAAGATGGCGAAGGAGACCAGCCAGAAGGAGAGTTCCGTGCCCGTGGCCGCGGCACCGGCAACAATGCGCGTGGTGTAGAGGCCGGCGAGCGTGAAGACGTCGACCAACAGCTTGCGCTTCAGCACGAAGGTATAGGCAGTCGTCGCGCAGGCATAGAACGCCAGCACACCGGCAAATTTCCATGGCAGCAACAGCGTCAGCGACAGCGATGCCAGGACGAGGCAGCCGGCAAGTATGAGCGCTGTCGGCACCGACATCTGGCCGCTGGCGAGCGGCCTGTGACGCTTCTTTGCATGGCGGCGATCATTGGCGAGGTCCGAAAGATCGTTGATGACATAGACCGCCGAGGCGAGGAAGCTGAAGGCGAAGAAGGCGACGATGACGCTCATGATCGCGTCGAAATGCAGCACCTCATGATTGAGGATCATCGGCACGCCGATGAGTACGTTTTTCGCCCATTGATGCACGCGGATGGACTTCAACGGCGCAAGCGCGCTCACCTTGCCGGTCTCCAGCCGTTCCGCGTCATGATTGCGGCGCCACTTCTCCGCCGCAGCATCCGGGGCGACCACGATCGCACGCCGCGCTACCTCGAAAACGGCGATATCGTCACGGCTGTTGCCCATATAGTCGAAGGCACCGTCGCCGAAACGATCGACCAACGCCTGGCGCTTGCGGCTGCTCGTCAGATTGAGCGCATCGGTCGAATGCATGACCGAGGAAAAAAGTCCGACATGATCGGCAACGTCTCTGGCGACCGACGGTGCAGCGCCGGTGACGAGCACCAGTTCGCGGCCCGCCTTTCTCTCCTCGGCGAGCCGATCGATGACGGCCTGCCGGTAGGGCCAGTCCTGAGCCTTGCGGCCGGAACGCAAGGCCACCTCATGCTTCAGCCGCGCCTTGCCCTTCGCCAACCAGAACAGCATGGGAAAGAGCATCAGCGGATTGCGCAAGAGAATGATCGCCGCACCTTCCCACAGCGTATCGGCGGCCAACAAAGTACCGTCCAGATCCACACACAGCGGAATGTGCCGTGTCTCGGTGCGCGCGTCCATGAATTCCATCCCAGCCATAATTGCCGGGCATGATGACGTCTTCAACTTTCCAGAGTGGAAACGCGGGCCACAATCTCGCCCGGAAACTGTCGGGCTGGTTAACAAATGTCAGCGGCGCGGACAAAGGTCAGCGGCGACCGATCCAGTTCAATGCATCGCGCCAGTCGGTCATGCGCACCGGGGTGCCGTGCGAGCCGGTTTCGAAGAGGACGAAGCGTGTCGGGTAGCCTTGGCCCTTCAGCGTGCGATAGAGCGCTTTCTGGCTCTCGGCCGGATAGACGCTGTCGCGGCTGCCATGGCTGAAGAACATGGGCAGCTTCGCCTTGTAAGTAGCGCTCTTGGTGAAATCGGGGTCGCTTACGCCACCCATGACCATCATGCCGCTGAGAGCCGCGACCGCGGAGGCATCGCGCGAAACGCCCCAGCAGATGAAGCTTCCCATCGAGGCGCAGGCCAGCACCACGGGGCGACCGCCTGAGTGCTCGGAAACCTGTTTGACCAGGCCGGCGATATCCGCAGCGCCTGCCGTGTCGAAGGAGCGGACGCTCGGCGCGTAGTAGACTCCGCCATTGGCGACGGCGAGGTTCTTCAGCCGATTGAAGTTACCGCCGAAGGAAAAATCGTTGGTGCCGAGCCGGCGATCACCGCCGCGGCCGTGGATGAAGATCACCGTGAAGGCAGCGCCGCGATCCGGACCGACACGGGTCACGTCAAGCAAGCGACCGCCAATGTCGAGCTTCTCATTGACTTGCTCGCTTTTCACGCCCAGCGAAACATAGGCGCGCTTCACCCGGCGTTCCGGAATTTCGTCCCGTTCGTTGATGTCGCGCAGTTCCTGATATTCCACCGTCAGGTCGTCGCCGCCATCATTTTGTTGCAGCACCTTGGCATAGGAGAAAAGCTCGTCCTTGAAGGGTTTCAATGTCTGCGCTTGAGCCGCGGAAGCGCCTGCGGCGAAGGCCGCAGCCAGAAAAAGCCGGCGAAACGAAAAAACAGTTGTGGACACGGCCAATGACGGGCTCCCTCTTTGGCCGGAAGCCTTGCCATCGCACGGACGCCAAAGCAACACTTGCTCCGTAACAGGGCCGCAAAGGCGGCATTTCACCTGCAAGCGATGCCAGCATTCTCCTTTTGTTCGCTCTTTCGGCGGGAGTCTGGCAGAATTCAGGTGATTCGACCGCCGGGGGATGGCGGCAAAGTCGAGGTCTTGCTATGGCCTCTCCCCAAGTGACAGGAACGATCCGAACGGCCCCATGGACGACAACAGCGACCTCTTCTCAATGCCCGAGCAACCGAAGCCCGTACAGCCGAGCGCCAAACCGGCTGTGCCAGTGGCACCAGTCGCGCGCGAAGAGCCGCGCCCTGCCCCGAAGGGTAGCGACGGCAGCGACTACGATGCTTCGGCGATCGAGGTGCTCGAAGGGCTGGAGCCAGTTCGTCGTCGTCCGGGCATGTATATCGGCGGCACCGACGAGAAGGCGCTGCACCACCTCTTCGCCGAAGTCATCGACAACTCGATGGACGAAGCGGTCGCCGGTCATGCAAATTTCATCGAAGTCCACCTCGATGCCGACGGCTTCCTGACGGTCACGGACAACGGCCGTGGTATCCCGGTCGAGAACCATCCGAAATTCCCGGGCAAGTCGACGCTCGAAGTCGTCATGACCATCCTCCATGCCGGCGGCAAGTTCGACGGCAAGGCCTATGAGACGTCGGGCGGTCTTCACGGTGTGGGCGTTTCCGTCGTCAATGCGCTCTCCAATGCGCTCGAGGTCGAGGTCGCACGCAACCGCAAGCTCTACCGGCAGCGCTTCTCCCGCGGTATTCCACAGGGTGGGCTCGAGGAACTCGGCGACGTGCACAACCGCCGCGGCACGCGCGTTCGTTTCCATCCGGACCCGGATATTTTCGGTCCGCACGCGCATTTCGAGCCCGGACGGCTTTTCCGCATGGCGCGCTCGAAGGCCTATCTCTTCGGCGGCGTCGAAATCCGCTGGTCCTGCGATCCGTCGCTGCTGCAGGAAGGCTCGGAGATCCCGGACAGGGCCGTCTTCCACTTCCCGGGCGGCCTGAAGGATTATCTTGCCGCCACACTCGGCAAGGAATTCACCGTCACCCGCGAGATCTTCGCCGGCAAGTCGGAGAAGGCCAACGGCCACGGCTCGCTCGAATGGGCCGTCACCTGGTACGGCGGCGACCAGCAGGTCCATTCCTACTGCAACACCATCCCGACGCCCGAGGGCGGCACGCACGAAGCGGGCTTCCGCATCGCGCTGACCAAAGGCCTGAAAAACTATGCCGAACTGACGCAGAACAAGCGCGCGTCGATCGTCACCACCGACGACGTGATGATCTCGGCGGCGGGCATGCTGTCGGTCTTCATCCGCGAACCGGAATTCGTCGGCCAGACGAAGGACAAGCTCGCGACGGTCGAGGCACAGCGCATCGTCGAAAACGCGCTCCGCGACCCCTTCGATCACTACCTTGCCGACAATCCCGGAGAAGCCGCCAAGCTGCTCGACTGGGTGGTCGAGCGCGCCGAAGAGCGCGTCCGCCGGCGCAAGGAAAAGGAAGTCAACCGCAAGACGGCAGTGCGCAAGCTGCGCTTGCCGGGCAAGCTTGCGGACTGCTCGCAGAACACGGCCGAAGGCGCTGAACTCTTCATCGTCGAAGGGGACTCGGCTGGCGGATCGGCAAAGCAGGCGCGCAACCGCGCCAACCAGGCGATCCTGCCGCTTCGCGGCAAGATCCTCAACGTCGCGAGCGCAGGCCGCGAAAAGCTCAGCGCCAACCAGCAGATCACCGACCTCATTCAGGCACTCGGCTGCGGCACGCGTAGCAAGTACCGCGAAGAGGATTTGCGCTACGAACGCATCGTCGTCATGACCGACGCCGACGTCGACGGCGCGCATATCGCCTCGCTGCTCATCACCTTCTTCTATCAGGAGATGCCAGAGCTCATTCGCGGCGGTCACCTCTATCTCGCCGTACCGCCGCTCTATCGCATCAGCCAAGGCTCGAAGACGCTCTACGCCCGCGACGATGCGCACCGCGAAGAACTGATGCGGACTGAATTCGCCGGTCGCGGCAAGGTCGAGATCGGCAGGTTCAAAGGTCTCGGCGAGATGCTGCCCGCGCAGCTCAAGGAAACGACGATGGACCCGAAGTTCCGCACGTTGCTCAAGGTGGAGATCGACGAGATTGATTTCGAGGGCACGCGCGAGGCGGTGGACAATCTGATGGGGACGAAGGCCGACGCCCGCTTCCGCTTCATCCAGGAGCGCGCCGTGTTCGCCGAAAACCTGGATATCTGATTGGGCGATGGATGCGAAGGCGCATGACGTTCTTGCGCGCCGCACTCCCTGAGCAATCAATTTTGAGAACGGCGGCCCTCGCGCCGCCGTTTTGATTTTCAGCTCACGGGACCACTCGGCGTGGCGAGATCATGCCGCCTGGCGAACAGGCTTTTCCATGAACAGGCTGAGCGGATCCGGCTGATAGTAACCAAAGGGCGGACGCTCGATATAGCCGGCCGCCTTGTAAAGTCCGATCGCTTCGGGCTGATAGATGCCGGTTTCGAGGCGAATTGCCGTGTAGCCGAGTTCACCTGCGCGCGCTTCCAGTGCCTGCAACAGCAGCTTGCCGAGCCTCAGCCCCCTCGCCTCCGGATCGACGAACATACGCTTGATCTCAGCCGTACCGTCGCCGGCCTCTACCAGGGCGCAGCAACCGACGATGTTGTCGTCACGCCGCGCCACAAAGAAGGAAACCCCCGGCTGCTCCAGGCTCGAAAGGTCGACCATGTGGTTGCTTTCGGCGGGATAGAGCGAAGCGGCATAGGCGTCGGAGAGTTCCAGCAGACGCACGACCTGCGCTTGGCGTGGCTGCTCCAGGGCTATGGCTACGGCAGGCAATTGTTTCGTCCTTGTCGATTTTAACTGTTTGCGGCCGGACGTTAGTGCCACCCGTACCGCCAGCCAATACGTCAAATGACGCAGGCGCGCGCTACCCTATCAATCCGGCTAACGGGCTGAAACAATTTGTTCCCTATCACCTGCAACGCCGCCCTATTTCGGGGAGAATCGCACAGGCATAGGTTGATCGCATCACAACCTCCAGGGACCGACAGGATCACCATGCAAGCGGCGCTGATTGTCATGACCATTCTCGGCTGCGACCACGATGTCAGCCAATGCCAGTACATCTCGACGGTCAACGGCACATGGCCGTCGATCGCCCAATGCGACACGGACTCGCAGGCGCAACTACCGAAGTTCTCGAACGCCAACTATCCGGTCGTCGTCGCGGTTTGCGAAACCTCCGGCCCCGCCCTTGCCGACCTCACCCCACCACCGGCCGGCTCGCAACAGAGCCAGATTCCGCCCTCGCAGGTGACGGAACCGGAGCCGGAACAAAACCTGCCGAAACGGACGCTGGCTTTCCTGTCCGGCGCCATGCCGGACCGGGAGAAGCTCAAGACCATCGTCACAAAACCGGTGCACTACATCGAAGACGGCTATTCCTGGGTCGCTCGCCGCTTCACCAACTAGCGGGCACGCTCACACCAGACAGTGCCGATCAGGCTTTCGGCGCTGGCCATGACCGCCTCTTCTTTGGTTCGTCGGCAGGCAGATGCGCCGGAAACGGCGATGCGGTGTGCATGACATAGGAAACGCCAGCGAAGGCATCGGCCCAGCCTTTTTCGCCCAGCGGGTCCGCTTCGGCAAAACTCAGTTTGGCCGCCTCCGTGCCGCCGGCGGCGCGGATTGATCGTTCGATCTCCTCTACGCGCGCCAGGTCCCGAACGGTGCCGCGTACGTTGTAGCCCCGCCGCAACAGGAGGAGCGCGACGTGACGCCCGACAAAGCCGCCTATGCCGGTTACAGCAACGGGTGCGTCGGCCCTCGCGTTCATGCCTCAGTTCCTCATTGATCGCGAACCCGCAATCATCGGACCGCCAGCAGAATTGGGTGGAGACGTCGCGGATACAATCCGCCGCAATAGAAGTCAGGCGGCCTGCCGCGCCGCAAGTTCCGCATAATTGCGAGCCGACTGCCGTTCCTCGGCAAATGCCAGGCGTTCGAGCAGATCGATCATCGCGGTGTTGACCGATGACGGGCGCTCATTCCGCAGCCGCGCGAGCAGCGCCGTGGAGACGGAAGCCGTGCTGTCGTTTCCAGCTGAAGTGTCCTGGCGCCAGAAAAGCACGGCCGCAGCAAAGGTTTCGCTGACATCGTGGCCGAGGCCGGCGCTCTCGAACAGAGCACGGATCGAATGAACGCGGCCGCCGGACAGGATGGAGCGCACGCGCTTCTCGCAAACGCCGGAGAGATCGACGATCGCGGCCGAGAAAAACTCCGCACGGCCGGTCACCAGCGCGTGCAGCAGGAAGGCTGGGGTCAGGCGGCCGGTCTCACGCAGATGCACCACGAGGCCAGGCAACTCGTCCACAGCCAGCGTCCCGGCCATGCCGACGGCAGCAATATCGCAAGCTTCCCGCATGATCCGCTGGACCCGGGCTTCGCCGATCGCCATCTGCACGAGACCGAAGGCTGCCAGCGCCGCTCCCACCTCTTCCACCAGCGCGTGGCGGGCATCGCTTGGCAGGTCCGGCCGGGCAAGCAGCAGGTCGCGCACGGCCGCGAAGCAGCCGAGACGCTCGGCAATGCGTTTCAACGATCGGCGCGACAGGTTGGCGCCGGCGTTTTCCAGGAGGATCAGAATTTCTTCCTCACCGCCGATTTCGGCGATTGCGGCCGATACGGCACGGGAGACGAAGCTGCGCGCCGCGATCAGAGCGCGCGTTTCGAGCGTTCCCCTGGCAGCAAGGTCGACCAAGTCCTCGTCGGTCAGGACAGGCGAGCGGGATATGACGACATAGGCAATTTCCGGCTGGTCTTCGGCAAGGCCGAGAATGATGCCGCGCGGAACGGACGAGCAGCCACAAAGCGCATCAGCGAGTGCACGCCGAACCTTCGGCGACGGATCGTCGAGCAGGAAGGTCATCGCCATCTCAGCGGCGCGGCGATCGAGGCCATTCATCTGCGCGTCGACATAGGCGCGACCGAGCGCACTGGCGGCGCGGGTGCGTTCACCCGTTCTCGCCGTTTCCACCCAGCGAAGAAATGCTTGTATGATCACCTACGCCCCACTAGACCACGCCAATGCCACCGATGTTCAAACCCTAGCCGGCAAAGGTTTAAGATTGGTTCACCATGTCTGTTAACCGCTCCCAAACCATGAAGCCGCTGCTGATCGTTAAGGGTACGGCTCCGGCGATGGAAGTCGCTGTGCTCAATGCGCTCGCCGGTGTCATCATGGATATCGGTTGCGACACAGAAATAGTGCGCAGCATGGCGCGTTTGGCAGGCCGCAGCTTCGCCCTTCTTGCGCGCGTCGAACCGCTGGAGCGGCTGGACGAAGAGGCATTGAACCGGCTACTCGACAGCGGTGTCGACGGTATCGTGCTTTCCGGATGCCGCGGGCGCGCCGACATACAACGGCTCGACGTGATGTTGCGGGTTGCGGAAGCCGCCAACGGTACCGCGCCCAACCGTATTCGGATCTATGCGGAATACGGCGGCTCGCCGGGAGGCCTGTTATCGCCCAATCCGCTGACAGGTTCGTCGTCCCGCCTGGAAGCGCTGATCTTCAACGGTGCAGCGTTGGCCAAGTCCCTTGGCTGTCTGGAGCCGACCAGCGCTCCCCATCAGCGCGTCGAAGCGCCGATCCTTGCCGGACGAGCATATGTGGTCCTGAGGGCGTGCGAAGCTGGTGTGCCCGCCTATGAGGTGCTACCTGCTGCCACCCCCGACGAAGCCGCGACACGGTGGGCGCATTCACTGAGCCGGGACAACGGCTTTGCCTCGGTCGTTTGCAACTCGATCGAACAGGCAACGATCGTAAGCAACACGTGACCTATCAGGCGCGCAAAGTCGCTGATCTCAGAGGGTCGGGCGTGTCATCTGGAAGACGTCGCCGCCGTCGCAATAGTCCATGTAGCCGAGACGGGCGAGCGGCCTGACCGTCGCCATGTCGAAGCGGCCATCGCGGATTGCTTCCTCGCGGATATGAATGCCGACGACCTGGCCGATGACGACATAGTTGTCGGACACTTCGCCATCCAAGCCCTTCGGTTGAAACATCTCCGTCATCCGGCACTCGAGCGCAGCAAAGGCCTCACCGACGAACGGCGCCTTCACCAGAGTGCCGTTGACTGGCGTGAGCCCGGCGATCTCGAATTCACTCTCACCGTGCGGCGCGGGAATTGACGTCTTGTTCACAGCCTCGGCAAGACTGCGGCTGGCGAAGCTCGCCGTGAACTCACTGGTTGCTTCGATGTTGCGGACCGAATCCTTGTAGCCGCTCGATGAGAACATCACGAGCTTCGGCCGATCACTGATGGCATTGAAGAAAGAATAGGGCGCGAGGTTATGCGAACCGTCGCGCCCACGCGTGCCGATCCAACCGATCGGCCGCGGCGAGACGATGGCCTTGAAGGGGTCATGCGGCAAGCCGTGACGATTCGAGGCCGTATCGTAGAACATCAGGCGCCCTCGCCAACCCAGGTGACGATCTCTTCAAGCTCGGGCCTCGGCCGCTCCGTCGGCGGCACCATCGCAGTGCCGATGTGAATGAAGCCGGCTGGCTTCTCACCCGGCTTGACGCCCAGCAAGGGATAGGCGCGCTCGTCGAAGGCAAACCATTCGGTCAGCCAGTTGGAGGCGTAGCCAAGTGCGTTTGCGGCCATCAGCAGGTTGAGGCACACGGCACCGGCAGACATCTGTTGCTCCCATTCCGGAATCTTGAAGTGCGGCGCAGCCGTGCTGACTACGGCGACCACGACCGGCGCCCGCGTCAGCCGCGTTTCCTCGACCTTGATCATTTCTTCCGAGAGATCGGGCTTCACTGCGAGCGCCATCGCCTTCAGCTCGGCGCTGATGCGCGCCCGCTCCTCACCGCGGTAGACGATAAAGCGCCAGGGTGCGAGCTTGCCGTGGTCCGGGACGCGGGAGGCGAGCTTCAACATCTCCTCGACCTCGGTCTTGCTGGGGCCGGGTTCGCCCATCTGGAATGCGGGGATCGAGCGACGGGACGCGAGATAATCAACAAGCTTAATTTCGGTTTTCATGTCGGATGAATTCCACTAATTTGCCGCAGCATCGGCAGCCACGAAAATGCCATATCGGCGTCCCAAGTGGAGTCACTCAGTCAGGAAGTCAACTGCTCTCATGCGTGCATGCTCTCGTATTTTCCTCAGAACCGGACTCGCGATCCTTGTCGCCGGCGCTGCTGCAGGAAGCGTGCTTGCTGAGGATGCAACGCAGGCCTTCGAGAGCTTTCCTTCGATCGCCGGCCCGCGCAAGATGCCGAAGCTTACGGGCTTCAGCCCAATGACGACGGATCCGATCGCCGACGGTACCTTGAGGGATGTCAAGCTCGAAGCGCTGCTCACTGAGAAAGGCGCCCCCGTCGAGGCCGGCCTGACCTGGCGCGTGTTCAGCCCGATCCCCGGAAGCGACGGCAAGCTGCCGCTTCTTGCAACGTCGGAAGGTGGATCGACGGCGTTCAACGTCGTGCCGGGCGATTATTTCGTCAACGTTTCCTTCGGACGTGCGTCCGCGACACGCAAGATCCGCGTTCCCCAGGAAGGCACGCTCGAAAAGCAGGTTCTGGTCCTGGATGCGGGCGGCATCAAGCTGAACGCCGTCTCCGGCAGCGATGTGCGCATACCACCGGCCGAACTCAGCTTCTCCGTCTATTCTGCCGATACCAAGAGCGACGGCGAACGGGCGCTCATCATGTCGGATGTGAAGCCGAATACGGTGATCCGACTCGGTGCCGGAACCTATCATGTGACCTCGAGTTACGGTGCCACCAACGCCTCGACGGCCGCCGACATCCAGGTTGAAGCCGGCAAGCTGACGGAAGCGACCATCCAGCATCGCGCCGCCAAGCTGACGCTCAAGCTCGTCTCTGAGCCCGGCGGCGAAGCGATTGCCAACACCGCATGGACGATCCTGACGTCCGCGGGCGACACGGTGGACGAAGAAAACGGCGCCTTCCCGACGCTGGTTCTGCTCGAAGGCAGCTACTCCGCCGTCGCACGCTACAAGGACAAGATCTACGAACGCGACTTCACCGTGAAGGCCGGCGTCAACACGGATGTGGAAGTGCTGCTCAGCAGCGGCGGCAACGACGCGAGTACCAATCCGGGCGCAATCTCCGACGCGGCCGACTAGGATCTTCTTCCAGCATCAACCAACTGACGCTACGTCAGCCTACCCGTCTCATGAACCGCCGGCGCGGCGGCGCCATGGAGAAGACCGCTTCATAGATGCGGGCCAGCAAATCCTTGCGATCGCCACAGGCACCGAGGTCCTCCGGCGTCAGCACACGGCCGATGCGCGCTGCGATCGTCGTGCCGGACAGACGGCGGAACTCGCGGATCAGCAGCGACAGCCTCAACGTCAGTGAAATCTTGCTCGCCAGGTGGAAAAAGGGACCGTTCTGTCCCTCGAAGTAGATCGGGATGACGCTCGCCCGCGCAGCCTGGATCAGCTTCGCCGGAAAGATCTTCCAGGGCAGGTCCTCGGCGCGGCCGAAACCCTTCGGCGCGGTCGCCACACCGCCGGCGGGAAAGATCACGATCGTCACACCTTCCTTCAGCAGGCGCAGCGCCTCATGGCGTGTCGCCATGTTGACCGCGAGCGCCTCCTTCGTCTCCTCGAACGACACCGGCAAGGAATAGGGCGCCATTTCTGGCACCTTCAGCAGTTCGTTGTTGATGAGCACACGGAACGGGCGGCCGAGCTGTTCGGCAAGCGCCAGCACAGCGATGCCGTCGCCGATGCCGAAGGGATGATTGGCGATGATGACGATCGGCGTGTCGGGCAAGTGCCGCGGCGGCCACTCACCCTGGGTTCGCAGCTTCACATCGATGAGCTGCAGCATCTCGCCGAAGACCCGATCGCTCTTGCCGACGATGTCGGACCGCCAGCGCGTGTAAAGCTTTGCGTAGCGATTGCGACCCGACAGACCTTCGATGGAGCGAATGAACCAGCGCTTCAGGCGCCGGTCGTTTTCATTGGCGTAGGACAGCTCTTTGAACTGCACGGACATCTCCGATGGATATAATCTTATCCGGATATTCCGCTAATATGACAGTTTGCTGACAAAGCAAGTGCCCGGGGGTTCAACCCCGGGCTTTCTTTTCCGCCTTGCGCTTGAGATCCGGCGCCATCGCCTCGAAGGCGAGCGAGGAAATTGCCTCGTCGAGCGACATCGCGGTCTGGGCCTGGGAGCCGAGACGGCGGATGTTGACCGAACGCTCTTCGGCTTCGCGCTTGCCGCAAACGACGATGACCGGAACCTTGGTCACCGAATGTTCGCGGACCTTGTAGTTGATCTTCTCGTTGCGGAAGTCGGTCTCGACGGTGAGGCCGGCGTCACGCAGGAGCTCGGCAACCTCGCGACCATAGTCGTCGGCTTCCGAGGTGATCGTTGCGACCACCACTTGCAGCGGCGAAACCCAAAGCGGCATGTGGCCGGCGAAGTTCTCGATCAAGATCCCGAGGAAGCGCTCCATCGAACCGCAGATAGCGCGGTGGATCATCACCGGCTGGCGCTTTTCCGATTCCTTGTCGATATAGAAGGCACCGAACCGCTCTGGCAGGTTGAAGTCGACCTGGGTCGTGCCGCACTGCCATTCGCGGCCGATCGCGTCCTTCAGCGTGTATTCGAACTTCGGACCGTAGAAAGCGCCCTCGCCCGGCAGGATGCCAGTCTTGATGCGGCCTTCCGACTGCGCCTCGATCGTCTTCAACACGTCCATCATCACGCTTTCGGCGCGATCCCACAGCTCGTCGGAGCCGACGCGCTTGTCCGGACGGGTGGAGAGTTTGACCACCACTTCCTTGAAGCCGAAGTCCTCGTAGACCGAGAGGATGAGGTCGTTGATGCGCAGGCATTCAGCCGCCATCTGCTCGTCGGTGCAGAAGACGTGGGCATCGTCCTGGGTAAAGCCGCGCACGCGCATCAGGCCGTGTAGAGCACCGGAGGGCTCGTAGCGGTGAACGTTGCCGAATTCGGCCAGGCGAACCGGAAGCTCGCGGTAGGACTTCAGGCCATGCTTGAAGATCTGGATATGGCCCGGGCAGTTCATCGGCTTCAGCGCGAAGACGCGATCGTCGTCGGTTTCATCGCCGGCAACCGTCACCTTGAACATGTTGTCGCGGTACCAACCCCAGTGACCCGAGGTTTCCCACAGCGACTTGTCGAGCACCTGCGGCGCATTGACTTCCTGGTAGGTGTTCGCAAGCCGACGGCGCATATAGGCCGTCAGCGTCTGGAACATGCGCCAGCCCTTGCCGTGCCAGAAGACGACGCCCGGACCCTCTTCCTGGAAATGGAACAGGTCCATTTCGCGGCCAAGGCGGCGGTGATCGCGCTTCTCGGCCTCGGCGAGCACGTGGAGATACTGGTCCAGCTCTTCCTGGGTGTGCCAGGCGGTGCCGTAGATGCGGGTCAGCATCGCGTTGTTGCTGTCGCCACGCCAATAGGCGCCGGCCACCTTCATCAGCTTGAAGGCGGTGCCGATTTGACCGGTCGAGGCCATGTGCGGACCGCGGCAAAGATCGAACCAGTCGCCCTGGTAATAGATCTTGAGATCCTGTCCCTCGGGGATCGCATCGACGAGCTCGACCTTGTAGGCCTCGCCCTTGTCGGCAAAGACCTGCCGTGCCTTTTCGCGCGACCAGACTTCCTTGGTGAAAGGCTTGTTGCGGGCGATGATCTCCTTCATCCGCTTTTCGATGAGCGGCAGATCATCCGGCGTGAAGGGCTCGTTGCGGGCGAAGTCGTAGTAGAAGCCATTGTCGATGACCGGACCGATAGTCACCTGCGTTCCCGGCCACAGTTCCTGCACGGCCTCGGCCATCACGTGTGCGGCATCGTGACGGATAAGCTCAAGCGAACGCTTGTCGTCGCGCACGACGATCTCGAGCCGGCCATTGGTCACCGGATCGGACAGGTCGCGCAGCTCGTCGTCGAGCGCAATCGCGACCGCCTTCTTGGCGAGCGATTTCGAAATCGATTCTGCCACGTCGCGGCCGGTCGTGCCGAAAGGATATTCGCGCACCGAGCCATCTGGAAATGTAAGGGAAACAGGATTCGACATGATGATCTCCTATCCAGTCCCGCCAACGAATGCGGGTGGTATGGTTGACCGGAAACGACCGGTGAATTGACGATACAGCGTCGCATCCGTCAGACGCGCAAAGGTCGCTGTAGTGCTTTGGATTGCCGCATGTTTTGCCCTAGGCCGAGACGACCCAGGAAAACACGCCGTAGCCTGATAAAGGGTTTTCGAAAGTGAGTAAAGGCGAAGGCTGCGACAGAGCCTAGCCGCGCAGCATCTCGGCGAGCCCCTTGACGGTGTTCCAGTTGCGAAACGTCCCGATGCCCAAACGCTTGGTCGTCATTGCACCCAGCAGTTTCGATTTGCTGGCCTTGCCGGGAAAATGCACCCAGAGATCGCCGTCAACGATTGCCAGACGTTCCCCAGCGACGCAGTAACGCTGAAGTCCTTCGAGCGCGGGTTCGGTGAGCGGGTCGCGCATCACGCGGACATGCACGCGCGTGGCATCCTCTTCGCCTTCGTCGTGAAATGGATTGGATGCCGCGAGCTTCAGCCAACCGGCACCGGAACGAACAATGATGTCGACATGCCGACCGAATGTCTCGGAGAAGGCCTTCTCAAGCGGCGATTCTAAGTCGCCGATGGACGTTTGTCCGGTCTCGAACACGAGATTGCCTGTCGCAACCAGGGTTCGCGGCGAGCGATAGCCGAGGCCTTCGGCCATCTCTCTGAGATCGACCATCACGACACGTCGCCCGGCACCAAGAACAATGCTGTAAAGCAAGGCAACGTAGCTGTTCATCCACCCTCCCTTCAGGCTCGCCAGAAATCGGCAGCGCCTGCCGGAAGCCGGGCAAGAACCCGGTCGAGCTTCACCTCATCGAGGTTGCGACGCAAGGCGCCAGCCACGTCGGCAATGGCGCTGTCGGGGGAAATATTGTGATCCGGCCGCAGCGACTGCACCTCGCGGGTCATGGCAATGCGGCCCGAAAACGGGACCCTCGGTTCTTCGAGGTCCCATTCGGCCACGAAAATCGCGCGCAGCACCGGCGGCAAGACATCCGCGAACAGGATGGCATCCTCCAGCTCCAGCCGCCGCCGAAACGTCTGCAGCACGGCCTGCACCATCGTGTAGGCCTGGTTCGTCGTCTGCAGCCCGGCAAGGTCGCGCGCGTCGACGATGAAACGCTCGAAATCCGCGGAGGCCTGACGGTATTCCATCGGCATGGTCATGGTGGTCATCCAGCCTTCGGCCGCGGCCGCCAGTAGCGCCACGGCGTGTACCAGGTCAGGCGAGGTTCAAGCCGTTCCGGAACCGGATCGAAGCCGTGCGTTCCGCCCGGACCGCAGCGCGCCACGCGAAACAGCGTCATCCACCCTCCGGCCCAGATGCCATGGCGGGCGATTGCCTCATAGCCGTATTCCGAACAGGTCGGCAGGTGCCGGCACGAATTGCCGATGAAGCTCGAAAGCGTGAGCTGATAGATACGGATCAGCGCCATCCCGATCAGCCGCCCTAGCGTCTTGCGAAACGGACCATCCCAGTTTCGGCCACGCACTGCAGGCTTCGCACCGTTGTCCGGCGTATGCCGACAATTCGGTTCGCCGCACATGTCAGACGGCCGCGAGCAGTCGCTTGGCCTCGATCTGCTCGATGGCATCGACGACGGCATCAAAGGTCAGCATCGTCGACGCGTGACGCGCCTTGTAATCCTTCACCGGACGCAGGAAGCGCATATCCTCGAAGCGCCCGGATGGGCCCTCGCCGTCCGCCTTCAACATGGCCAGCATGTCCGCGCGCGCCTGTCGGATTTCTTCCGCGCCGGCGCCGACGACATGGCGCGCCATGATCGAGGACGAGGCTTGGCCAAGCGCGCAGGCCTTCACGTCATGGGCAAAATCGGTGACCACGTCGCCGTCCATCTTCAGCCAGATATGCACTTTCGAACCACAGAGCTTCGAGTGCGCGGTCGCGTCCGCGTCGGCGTCGGCAATCGTTCCGATGCGCGGAATATTGCCGGCAAATTCGAGAATTCGGCTGTTGTAGATGTCATCCATCATTTGACGCGATCCGGCTGATTTTTCGCGGTTTTGAATGATCGACGCATGATTTTCTCCGGTAGGCAGGAAAAAAGCACGACGCGACACGCTCCGCCTCTTTCATCTCTGTGGCACCATACTATATGCTATGTCGTGTTGGGGCGACAGTTCCGCAAGAGGAACAATGTCGCCTGTTGTTTGGGAAACCGTGCCGGAAGGTCCAGTGCACTGCTAAGCCAGGACCGGAAAGCCCCGGAGCCCGCCAACGGAACCCAAGCCTGCAGGGTTAGGCGAATGGCCAGTGGCGAGTTGTCCGAAAGATAAAACGTCAAGCAATCCCGTATTGCTAAAAGAGGCCATTATGGACGCCATAGTGAAGAATTTTCCCGTGCTCGACGATGCGAGCGGCCGCCCGACCCAGAAGGAGGCCGAGGAAGCCGTGCGCGTTCTCCTGCGCTGGGCCGGTGAAGATCCGGAACGCGAAGGGCTGCTGGACACGCCGGCGCGCGTCGCCAAGTCCTACCGCGAGCTTTTCAGCGGCTATGATCTCGCTGCCGAAGACGTACTCGGACGGACCTTCGAGGAAGTCGCCGGTTACGACGACATGGTGCTCGTCAAGGACATCCCGTTCTATTCGCATTGCGAGCATCACATGGTGCCGATCATCGGCAAAGCGCATGTCGCCTATCTGCCGAATGGCCGCGTGCTCGGCCTTTCCAAGATCGCCCGGGTGGTCGATATCTATGGCCGCCGGCTGCAGACGCAGGAATCGATGACGGCGCAGATCGCCAAGGCGATCGACGAAACGCTTGCCCCGCGCGGCGTCGCGGTGATGATCGAAGCCGAACATATGTGCATGGCGATGCGTGGCGTGCAGAAGCAAGGCTCGACAACGCTCACCACCACATTTACGGGTACGTTCCAGACGGAACCGGCTGAACAGGCCCGGTTCATGACGATGCTCAGGGGCTTTAAGTAAGGCTCCGACAGACGGAGCCTTTCCATGACGCTCACCTTCGACGCTCCCTCCTCCAACAAGGCTGAACTGGAAACCGGTCCGGCCTTCACCCCGCGCTTCGATGAAAAGGGGCTGATCACGGCTGTCGTCACGGATGCGCGGGACGGTGAGCTTTTGATGGTCGCCCACATGAACGCCGAGGCCCTGGCTTTGACGATCGAGACGGGTGTCGCGCACTATTACAGCCGTTCGCGCAAGAGCCTCTGGAAGAAGGGCGAAAGCTCCGGCAACCTGCAGACGGTCAAGGAGATCCGCACCGATTGCGACCAGGATGCGATCTGGTTGAAAGTGTCCGTCGCCGGTCACGACGCCACCTGCCATACCGGCCGCCGGTCCTGCTTCTACCGCACGGTCGGCGCCGAAAACGGCAAGGCCATGGTCGAAATCACCGACGACCATAGGCACTTCGACCCCGCAGAAATCTATGATAAAAATTAAGCATCGCGCATCTTTTTGGTGCGGGCACATGCTATATTTATCTTTTGGAAACCAAGCGAGCGCCTAGTCCTTTGGCAAGGATGCGGCGCTACGAGGGAACGGCAACGTTCCCGGCTGTATTGCAAACTGTATCCAATGTTTATCGATCCTGCCGCAATCGGCGACGGGATCGGTGATATACCTAAGAACGGTGCCAGTCTTTCAGCAATGGACAGGACGAGGCCGGCACCTGCGCCGGCTTGGCGGAGCCTCCCCAGGACGCGTGCAAGAAATTGCGTTCCTTCAGGATCGAATCCGATCCCTGAAAGTTAAGTCAGTCGTGAATTACCACAGCGACCTTCGCGCATCTTCATCGACGTGTCGCGCTGCGGAGTATTCGGCGGTGTTGGAGGTGCCGGATGTTGAATTGGACTTTTACGCGTAGCAACCAGATTGCAGATCTGTCCGGCCCGGACGGCACATCGATTTCAACAACACCACCAGAACCTGCGACACCTCCGCAGAGACCGAAGATCGCAATTGCCCTTGGGGGCGGCGCCGCGCGCGGCTGGGCCCATATCGGCGTGCTGCGAGCGCTCGACGAAGAAGGCATCGAAGTTGGCATGATTGCGGGCACCTCGATCGGCGCGCTCGTCGGCGGTTGCTATCTTGCCGGCAAGCTCGACGAACTCGAGACCTTCGCACGCTCCCTCACCGTCCGGCGGATTGCGGGACTGCTCGATTTCGCTATTGGCGGCGGCGGTCTCTTTGGCGGACTGAGGCTGACCAAGCGCATGCAGGAGCATCTGCAGGGACTTAGCATCGAAAGCCTCGACAGGCCATTCATTGCCGTTGCGACCGAAGTGCATAGTGGGCATGAGGTTTGGCTCGAAAAAGGATCGCTCATCACCGCGATCCGCGCTTCCTACGCCTTGCCCGGCATCTTCGAGCCGATCAAGGCGAACGGACGCACGCTCATCGACGGCGCGCTCGTCAACCCCGTCCCGGTCTCTGTCTGCCGCGCTCACGAGCAGCAGCTCGTCGTCGCCGTGAACCTCAACTACGAGCTCTATGGCCGCTCAGCCGTCGTCAAACACAGCGCCGGCATGGGGACGCCGGATGCCCCGGCGCAGGAAAAGGAAGCGACCCTTCACTCCCGCCTCGGCATGACCGGCGTGATGGTTCAGGCCTTCAACATCATCCAGGATCGTATTTCCCGTGCTCGTCTTGCCGGCGACCCTCCGGACCTGGCTTTGCACCCCAAGCTCAACGATATCGGCCTATCGGAGTTTCACCGTGCAGGTGAGGCGATCGACCGAGGCTACCACGAAGCGAAGGCCAAGCTCGTGGAGATCCGCCGGATGCAGGACGCCCTCGTGCGCTGACGAGCGATCTTCCGTCGATCTGTTGCGGGTTATCCGCGCAGCGATTGTGCGCGGGGTCGTTGTCCCATTACGGGGAATGCGTCGCGAACCGCAAGCAGGCCGCATCGCGCCATAAGACCTTGCCGCCCGATCGCTACAGCGCCGCGCGCCTTATCAGACACGCAAAGGTCGCTGCAGCACTTTGATTTTCTGCATGTCTTTGTCCTTAAATCGAGGTCGATTTAAGGAGACATGCAGTAGGCACGAACAGGGCAAAGTACCTGAGGTGGATAAGGGGGCGGCGCAGGCTGCCTTCCCATTTAGCCGGCGATATAGGCCTTGATCTGCTCGGTCTCGTGCTCGATCGCACGGATGTGGTGTTTGATCACGTCGCCGATCGAAACAATGCCGGCGAGCTGGCCATTTTTTTCGACCGGCAGGTGGCGGGCCCTGAGCTTGCTCATCATTTCCATCAGGGCCTGAACGGACATTTCCTCGGTGCAGCAGTAGACATTTTGCCACATGACGGCCGCGACCGACCTTTCGAGACAGGTCGCTCCCTGCTTGGCGATCGCTGCGACGATGTCGCGCTCGGTGAGGATGCCTGCGATCTGATCATCCGCATCGACGATGATGACCGCACCGATATGATTGTCACGCAAGAGAATGGCAGCCTGTTGGACTGTCATCTGCGGGCCGACCGTTACGACGTTGCGACCCTTTTCATCGAGTATTGCTTTTACTGACATGCGCACATCTCCCGTTGCGACAACTCCGGGTCGGCAGGGCAAGGTCCAGCCGTCTCTCGTGCGGTACGGTCGGGCGATGGAACCTGTACCCTGGCCGCTTATGATCGCCTGCCCGCGTGCTCCTCAGACGCGGACGGGCTTTCTATACCCGGCCTTCACGGGCCGCCTCGCCTTTCGACAATCGGCGACCGTAACAAATGGTGCGCCAGCGCTCCGGGGAAATCAAGCGCTCACAAGCGCCGTCCGCCGATCTTTCGACGTCGTCAGTCGCGGGGGTCGAAAAGGCCGAAGAGAAGGAAGCCGAAGAGGAAGCCGCCGATATGCGCTTCCCAGGCGATGCTACCCGCCCCCCCAGGCGTGAACATGCCGAGCCCGATCAGAAAGTTGGTGAGGAACCAGATCCCGGCGAACATCACGACAGAGCGATTTGCCAGCGCCTCACTGACGGGCAGCCGCCGGTTGAGATGGGCAAATTGCCGGCTGATCCGCCCGCTTGGCGAAAAGACGAAGCGCGCCGCCGCGCCCATGAAACCGGAAACGACGCCCGAGGCACCGACGACCACGATCATCTCGCCCCAGTGAAATGCCGTGTGCAGCGCAACTGCGGCCGCAGCCGAAAGGCACCAGAATACCGCAAGCCGTCCCATGCCAATGCGGCGCACGACCGGCGCACCGAAAGCGACCATCCAGAAGATATTGAAGATCAGGTGCTCCCAGCTGCCATGCAGGAACGAATAGGTAATGGGGCTCCAGAGCCAGGCGAGCCCCTGCTCGGCCAGGGGATGATCGTAGCGCGCCGGCAGAAAGGCGAAGTTGAAGATGATCTCCTGATCTATCGCAGGCGGCAGAACATAGGTGCGCAAGGCATGAATGGCGATCAGAAACAGCAGAATGCCGGTAAGTCCGGCCGGCAGATTGAAGGCAGGCTCACGTGACGGACTGGCGGCGCTGTCCCGGTCCGTCTCCGGTGGCGTTGCCGTCTGATCTCGTTCCATGGTTGCTGCTTTCTCCATCGATTGGCCCGTCCGATCGCATTCGATCGAGGCGATGGCATGACATCGCGGGATTCGGACCGGACTGGGGCGACCAGCCATAAGCAAACAAAAAAAGACCGTCCAGTAAAAAACTGAACGGTCGCCAAGCTCAGATCCGAGCTCCAGTTCAAGTGCCGAAGCCAACGCTTCGTGAAGTCATGTCTTTCAGTGCCAGTCGCAGTGCTCCAGCGCAATCGAAACCATTCGTTAACCTTAATTTCGAGCTGGCATGCTTTTCGCTCCATTGATCTCAAGACCGCAATGATCGGCCAAACATGTGCCAGACCGGCACAAGCGGGCCGCAGAAATGGAATGAACGCAAGATGCGCAGCAAGACGACCATGGAGCTTTTCCGATACTGGAACACCATTCGCGGCAAGCGCGACCTTCCCTGTCGGGACGAACTCGAGCCGGGGGACATCCGCGCACTGTTGCCCAACCTGTTCATTCTCGAGCGTGATCGCAACGGCATCTCGTTTCGTCTTGGGGGAACCCATGTCTGCGCACTCTTCGGCCTTGAACTGCGCGGGCGACAATTCGGCATGCTGTGGCTGAACTCGCAGGCTGCCAAGACGCAGCGCATCGCCGGCCAGGTGATGACGCACCGGGTGCCTGTGATGCTGTCCGCCAAAGGGCGCACAGCCGATGCACGCGAGGTCGAGGTCGAAATGCTGCTGTTGCCGCTCGCCTCAACCGAGGGTGCAAGCGACCGAATCCTTGGCGCGCTCTCGCCACTTTCCCGCCCGTACTGGTTGCATGCGACATCGGTGGAAGGCCTCGACGTCACCGGCATGAAAATCCTGGACCCCGACCGCACAGCCGTGTTTCGCGAAGAGCCGGCGGTGGAACACGTCTCCCCGCGTGCAGAATCCCGCGCTGGCGAAGGGTTTTTGGGAGAGTCCCGTCGCGTCGGACATCTTCGCATTCTGGAGGGCGGACGACGCGAATGATCGCTGCTGCTGTCCCGGGTTGGCCACGCGGACCAACCGCAGGACGAACATTCTATTAACCCGAACGTTCTAAACTCCGCCTGCCAAAATACGTCATGCAGAGTCATCATGTTCTCATTCCAGCACGCTCAGAATACCGCTCCGAAGCCGCATCACGAAGGTGCGTTCCAGCGCGTTTCCGTGAACCTTGCTGGACGGCTGATGCTGGCCAATCGCGACGAATATGATTGCACCGCCGTCGACATGTCGCCGGGCGACGTGCTGCTTTCCTCCCCGGCACGGCCGCGGGCGGGTGAGCGCATCATCGCCTATATCGACCATGTCGGCCGCCTAGAAGGCACCGTGTCGCGCATCGCCGACGATGCCTTCGTGATTCAGCTCAACGCCACCGAACGCAAGCGCGAGAAGTTGGCTGCGCAGCTTACCTGGATCGCCAACAAACACGAACTCGGTCTGCCGGAGGATCGGCGCCACGACCGCCTCGCGCCGCGCAAGACGTCAACCGAGCTGACGCTGGACACCGGCGAAAAATTCCCTTGCCGCATCATCGACCTCTCGCTCTCCGGCGCGGCCGTCGATATCGAGAACCGCCCGCCGATCGGCACCCCGGTCCTGCTCGGCAACATGAAGGGCAAGATCGTTCGCCATTTCCAGGAAGGCTGCGCCATCGAGTTCTCGGGCGTACAGTCGCGCGAAGCACTGACGGAATTCCTCTAAGGGCGTGTCCGCGCGACCCTCACTGGCCTACCCCGATCAAGATCGTTGCCTTGTCACCCCGATCGCGCACCAGCCTCCTGAGGCTCCGCGCCACTTCTTACGCGTGATTGCGGGCCGGCCCGGAATGCGCAACGACAGACCAGCCAATCGCTGGCCCGATCCTGCGGCACGAAACCAACCTCGGCTTTCACAGTAGACCTGCCCCACGGGCCGCGACGACGCTGTCCGCGCGGACTGGGCGACCGGCATCGCCTCGCTGACGACGACTGCTTCATTTCGGAACATCTCGATCCGACCGCGACTTCTGACCGCAAATATTTTTTCGAACAAGTTCAAGGCGCGACGCATATTTTAAGTCGAAAAGCGACGACAAGATCGACGTCATCCGCCCCTGGCGCCACGCATCGCGACCGCGATTTTCCGGCAGCCACTGCTCCTGTCGCTCTGCAGATCGGCATAGGTCTATTGATTACAATCACTTACATCGTCAAGGAAACATGAACGGAAGATCGCTCCGTCGGGAAATCGATAAAATTTGATTCAAATTCGATTTAAATAAAAATCAAATTCTATTCTTGTTTTATTCTTATACGACTTTCATTTGTACTTGTTTTTAGTTCGCAAGTTCGCGAGCGATAAAAACGTCCGTGCCATTGTCGAACCACAACGGGGAGACAATCATGCTCAAGACAATCACCAAGATGATCGCGGTTGCGGTCCTTTTCACCGGCGGCCTGATCGAAACGGCGCTGGCGCTTCCGGCCAACATGGTCGTCACCGGTGCAACCAACCCGCCAATCGGTCACTACGAGTTCTGCAAGATCTATCCGTCGGAGTGCACCTCCAACGGTAAGGACCGCGGCCCGATGATGCTGACGCGCGAAGGTTGGCAGAAGATTCTCGAGGTCAACTACGACGTCAATCAGGCGATCACCCCGATGACCGACATGGAAATTCATGGCGTCGAGGAGAAGTGGTCCTATCCGGACACGGTTGGCGACTGTGAAGACTATGTCCTCTTGAAGCGCCGCAAACTGATCGAGAACGGTTTCTCTCCGTCGGACCTCTTGATTACCGTCGTTCTGCAGCCGAACGGTGACGGCCATGCCGTCCTCACCGTGCGCACCGACCGTGGCGACTTCATTCTCGACAACATGCGCAACAAGGTGCTGCTGTGGTCGGACACCGAATACACCTACCTCAAGCGCCAATCGACCGAATACTCTGGTCGCTGGGTCAAGCTCCAGGACGGCCGCACCGTCGCCGTCGGCAGCGTACGGACTCAGTAAGCACCGAAGACATCGGAGGCGGCGCCTTTCGCAGCAGCCTCCACCATTCCAGGGCTCCGGTCATAAACATCCCCGTCCAGACCGAGCCTCGGCCGGTTCCGCGTCCCTCGGAACCGGCCGTTTTTATGACCGGCATTCCCGGCGCTAAACCGCGTCGCGATCGTTCTTTAGACTTTTGATGTTTCGCAGCTCGAAGGGGAATTCACAGAAAATTAACCATCCTCGACCAGCGTCGGGCAAGCGACGTCGTCCATCCTACGATGCGCGGAAATGCGTGAGCCGAACAACGGACCGCCGGGGTTCGGCCATCGCGACGGGACAGCCCAACGATGAGCAGCTCTTCAAACGACATTCACGAACCGGAGCTCCGACCGCTGCTGTCGCCCGGCTTCGTCTACCGGGTGATGGCAGCGGTCGCGGTGCTTGCGGCGCTGACCGCTGCCATCTCATTTGCAGGGCGTTGGTTCGGCGAAAACCTCGCCCTTGCCGGCCACACCGCGAGCAACGAGCTTTTCGACATCTTCATCGGCCAGGATCACTTGCGCCTGCCGGCCAACATGATCCGCTTCGAGGCTCAACGCGCCACCTCGATCGTCGAGCGCGTCGATCTCTACCTGATCTGGCCGGGGCTCGAAGGTTACAGCGACCGAAGCCGGGCACTCTTCAACAATGTCGACGCACCCGAAAGCCTCCTTTTCCTGCAGATTTCCCAAAGCACGATGTCGCGCGACATGTCCGGGCGGCTGGAGCCGATCTATTCGCAGGTCTTCGACGGCGCGCCCGCGGCTGGCCCGGCCGGGCTGACGGAGCACGCAGTCAATCCGACATCCAGCTATGCGGGCGAAGTGTTCTTTACCGCTGAGACGAGCACCCAGGCGCCCTACGTGGTGCGCTGCCTCGGCCCACAATCCATCTCGACCAGCGCCGATTGCCAGCGCGACATTCACGCCGGAAAGGACCTCGTCGTGCTCTACAGATTTTCCAATAAACTGCTGCCGCAGTGGCGCGAAATCGACCAAGCGATCACCGCCTTCGTCAAAAACCGTCTCGTGCCCTGATTTCGTCTAACTGGTGTGGTGCAGGCAGCCTGCCGCACCATTGCGCTACACCGGCATCGCCCTTGTACAAATGCGTTCGATTCCGGAAACCAATCATTCATCATAAACCGATTGGTAACGCTATGCCGATACTGTCTCGAGAACGGTCGTTCCCGGAGGCGGCGTCCGGACAACCCCATGACATGAGAATAAAGAGTAGCGTAGTGTCCCAATCCGGTTTTTTTGATCTCGCGAAGCGCCCGTTCGGTGCTCTTTCAAAGATGGTAGGACGGGTCGTCCTTGCGGGCGCCATTGCATCGGCCGCCTTTGCCGCACCGGCCTTCGCCGCCTCGAACTATGCCAACCCGAAATATTCGGGCATCGTCGTCGATGCCAAGACCGGCAAGATTCTTTACGGCGAGGATGCAGACGAACTGCGCTATCCCGCGTCTCTCACCAAGATGATGACTCTCTATCTGACCTTCGAAGCGCTCGAAGCCGGTCGGATCACAAAGTCCACCTCCATCCCCTTCTCGAAGAACGCTTCCGCCGAGCCGCCATCGAAGCTTGGTGTGCGTGCCGGACAGTCGATCACCGTCGAACAGGCGATCCTTTCGCTCGTCACCCGCTCGGCCAACGATGCGTCGACGGCGCTCGGTGAATATCTCGGCGGTTCGGAGCAGCGTTTTGCCCGCATGATGACGAACAAGGCCCGGGCGCTCGGCATGACGCGCACGACCTATCGCAATGCCAACGGCCTGCCCGACCCGGAACAGCGCACGACCGCGCGCGACCAGGCTCGTCTCGGCCTCGCGCTTCGCCAGCATTTTCCGCAGTATTACGACTACTTCTCCACCCGCAGCTTCCGTTTCGGCAAGCAGACGATCGGCAATCACAACCGCCTGCTCGGCAATGTCCGCGGCGTCGACGGGATCAAGACCGGTTACACCCGTGCGTCGGGCTTCAATCTCGTGACCTCGGCTCAGCTCGAGGGCCGCAGCATCGTCGCCGTGGTCATGGGCGGCACCTCCGGCGCCAGCCGTGATGCACAAATGCGCCGGCTCGTCGCAAAGTACATGCCGTCGGCATCGCGCCGTGGTGACGGCAATCTGATCGCCGAGACCAAGCCTACTCCCGTTCCAGCCGAAGAGACCGAAGTCGCTTCCGCAGCGCCCGTTGCTGAGACACCTGTGGTCGCGGCCGCTGCCAGCGGTCACGACCTGCCCAACACCGGCCCGGTTCCTGGCATCCGCTACAACGGCGAAAGCGCGAGCAGCGTGCAGATGGCCTATGCCGGCAACAAGCGCGCGTCGGACAACCCCGTTCTTTCCCCGAAGATCGTTCCCAACACGCTCGACGCCCAGAGCCTGAAGCTCCGTCAGCCTGTTGCCGCCGGCATGGTCGACGCCCAGATCACCAACTCCGTTCCGAAGAAGGCCGACGCCACCACGGCAGAGGCCACCGCAAAGGCAGAGCCGGTCGAGGTCGCAAAGGCTGAACCGATGCCGGCTCAGCCGCAAGGCTGGGTAATCCAGATCGGCGCGACGCCGGACAAGGATCAGGCCATGACCCTCCTTGGCAATGCCAAGGACAAGGGCGGCAAGGCCCTGCGCAACGCAATGCCCTTCACTGTCGCTTTCGGCCAGGTCTATCGCGCCCGTTTCGGCGGCTTCGACGACCAGAATGCAGCGGTCAATGCCTGCAAGGCCCTGAAGAAGAAAGGCATCTCCTGCTGGGCAAGCCAGCAGTAAGGTCAAAAGTTTTGGTGGCCGGATGTGTTTGTTTTCCGGCCGCCTTCCTCGGATTTGTACAGCGTAACGAGGTTAATCATGGCGATGAACGAAAACGTTCCGGGTGTCACCCCGCTGCCGGGACGGCGCGCTAAGCCGTCGCGCATCAACCTGCATCCCCTGCACGAGGCGGCCATGCGCATTGCCGATCTCGGGCTGAACCGGTCGAAGGCGAAGACGCGCGATCTGGTCGGGATGCTCCTGACGCACGGAGCGCGCGCCTGGCGATCGACGCAGCCGCGGGCCGGCATTCATCTTCACGTGACGGGGCCGAACCGGCGCCATCCCCTAAGAATGCGGATCACCTGAACGTTCATGAAATTCCAAAAGGCGGCCTGTGCCGCCTTTTTTCTTGTTGCGACACCGCCGCAACCATGCGCGTGTCAGCATCGCAACCTGCCCTATGATGGGCCGTCAGGTCATCCATATTGAAGACTAGAGCAGTCCGAGTTCCGCCAATTCGCGGCGCAGCTCGAGCGGCATCTCGGCACCGCCACCGGAAAGCGACGCCAGGTCGCGCGGCGCATCCTTGTCGGTGAGATAGCGCCAGCCCTGGAAGGCACGCCGCGGCTGCAACTCCGTCTCGACCACTTCCGGGCCAAGCAGCAGATTGCAGCGGCCGATACCCTCGCCATCCGTGAAGGTTTCGATACCGATCAAGGACTGTCGCGCCTGCACGGTCCCCTTGATCACCCAGTAGAGCGAACCGCCGCTCAGCAGTTCCTCCACCCGTTTCGGCACCATGCGGGTCGTGTGGAAGGAATGGGGCTCGAGGCCAGCGGCCATGGCGGCCATAGCCTTGCGCGAAACCCATTCGCGCAGGTCCTCGATCGATTCCGCTCCGACGCAGAGCTTTATGAGATGCAGAGACATAGCTGTTTTGAACACCCGTCCGGCCGTTGCGGTCAAGCGGCCAGACGCTGTTCATCCACAATCACCGTGGCGGCTCAACATTCGACGACGTTGACCGCGAGACCGCCGGTCGATGTTTCCTTGTACTTCTCGTTCATGTCGACGCCGGTTTGGCGCATCGTCTCGATGCAGGCATCGAGCGGCACAAAATGCTTACCGTCGCCCTTGAGCGCCAGCGAGGCTGCCGTCACCGCCTTGACCGCACCGAGCGCGTTGCGCTCGATGCACGGAACCTGAACCAGGCCGGCGACCGGATCACAGGTCATGCCGAGGTGGTGCTCGAGTGCGATCTCGGCGGCATTTTCGATCTGCTCGGGCGTACCGCCCATGACGGCAGCAAGGCCGGCAGCGGCCATGGCGGACGCTGAGCCGACCTCACCCTGACAGCCGACCTCGGCACCGGAGATCGAGGCGTTGTGCTTGATGATGCCACCGATTGCGGCAGCCGTCAGCAGATAGTCGCGGATGCCCTCCTGATCCGCGTCGTCATGGAAATGCATGTAGTAGCGGATAGTGGCGGGGACGACGCCTGCTGCACCGTTGGTCGGCGACGTGACGACGCGGCCGCCGGCGGCATTCTCTTCATTGACCGCCATCGCGTAGACGCTCAGCCAGTCGTTGGCGAGCAGCGGGTTGGTCTTGTTGGAGCGCCATTCTTCCTGCAGCTTGTCGTGGATCGAGCGTGCGCGGCGGCGGACCTTCAAGCCACCGGGCATGATGCCCTCCTGGCTCAGCCCACGGTCGATACAGTTGCTCATCGCGCCCCAGATGCGGTCGAGCCCGGCATTCAGCTCATCCGGCGACATGGTCGCTTCTTCGTTCGCCCGTTTCATCTGGGCGATCGTCATCCCGGAGCGGGCCGCCATGTCCAGCATCTCCTGGGCCGACGAGAACGGGAATGGCACCTTGACGCCGGCCGCCTTGTTCTTCGAGGCACGCATCGCCTCGAGTTCCGTATCGGTCACGACGAAGCCGCCGCCGATCGAATAATAGATCCGCTTCAGCAGCAGCCGGCCGTCGCGGTCGAACGCGGAGAAGGACATGCCGTTGGCATGGCCGGGCAGCGGCACCTTCTTGTCGAAGACCAGGTCCGTCTTCGGCTGGAATTCATAGGACGGATGTCCCGGCGGCGAAATGCGGCCGCTGCGCTCGACCTCGTCGATCAAGCCGTCCATGCGATCAGGATCGACCAGGTCGGGGCGTTCGCCGACGAGACCAAGGACAACCGCCCTGCCCGTGCCGTGGCCGATACCGGTATGGGCCAGCGAACCGTGCAGGCTGACCTTGATCGCCGCAACGGCAGCATGGGACGGGCGCGGCCAGTCGTCGGAAAGAATGAGTTCGAGAAAGCGGTTGGCGGCCGACATCGGCCCCATCGTATGCGAGCTCGAAGGCCCGATACCGATCTTGAACACGTCGAAGACGGAAAGAAACATAAGTTTGCCTGCCCCGGAGACTGACTCGCGGCGCACCGGCATGATTGCCCGAGCACCGCATTCACGATTGCCTCGATATCACGCTTCACGGTCTGTGCGAACCGGCGCGCTATCCTCATATTTACTGCGCGATTTTATCCTCAGATCGGCACCGATTTAAGGAAATCCGCAACAAATATAGGAACGAAGCCTAAGCGATCCCATAGCAGACGGTCAGGCGGTCAACCGACATTCGATCCCATCCGTGCGACATTGTCATCCCGCAAAGGCTCCGGGGTGTCGAGATTGGCTGCCTGGAATCAAAAACGGCGCGGCTTTTGGGAAGCCGCGCCGTCAATCAGTGGTCTTTTCTAGATACCAGATATCAAAGGCCGCCGAAAAGATAAGCAAGAACAAGAACGCCAGCGAAACCAGCCACGGCGCGTGCAGTTACGCCCCAGCAAGATTTCTGAATTGTATTGTCCATGATGTCTCCGAAAACACTCTCAACGGCCGCGAGCAGCACATTGGGTGCCCGCGTCTGGGGCCTTGCATATTGAAGAAAGTGTTACTGCGCAATGGGGAAATGTGGCGGAAAGGTGTCAGGCCCTCGCCGCTCAGTACACTAAGCTGGTGAAAACCGCGCAATTGGCCGGCGGGAGCGGAGAAAAATTCCGCCGCAATTTCATCACAGTAGTTGACGCGCCGTCGATTCCCGCGCCGCCGCGGCCACCTTGCATTTTCCAAAAGCCATGCCAAAAACACGTGTATGACCTTCGAAGATTACATAGCGCTTGTCGTGTTTATCCTGCTTTGGGCGGGTTTCAGCTGGGCGACCGACGGCACGCGCGGCTTCAAGCGGGTGAGTCTCACCCGCCTCATGAACGAGCATCGTGGCCGCTGGATCCGCAATTCGCTCAACCGCGATCTGAAGATGATCGATACGCAGATCATCGCGGGGCTGCAGGCCGGCACCGCCTTCTTTGCCTCGACGACGATCTTCGCCCTCGGTGGCTGCTTCGCTCTGCTCGGCGCAACCGAACAGGTGCAAGTGATCTTCGCGGACATGCCCTATGTCTTCCATGGCGGTCGGACCGCGTTCGAGCTGAAGGTCGGTGGCCTCACCTGTCTCTTCGGCTATTCCTTCTTCAAGTTCGGCTGGTCCTACCGGTTGTTCAACTATTGCTCGATCCTGATGGGCGGCATTCCAATGACCGCCGACATGCAACGCGACCTGCAGGCGGCGGAGAAGGCAGCCGAACGGGCGATCCGCATGAACGTGCTGGCCGCCAAGCACTTCAACGCCGGGCTTCGGGCGATTTTCCTGTCGATCGGTTATCTCGGCTGGTTCATCAGCCCCTATGTCTTCGTCGGGCTCACCGTCTTCGTCATCTTCGTGCTGACCCGCAGGCAGTTCTTCTCGGAGGCACGCGCGGCGCTGCTGCCGGACGCAACGCCCTGACTGCACGCGCGCCCATCGCGCTGAACGGAAACAGATCAGGCCTGACCACTTCCACCATCAGCCAACTACGCGTGTTTGGCACAAGCCAAACATGTCACTCTTCTTCACGCCCACAGGATGGCGAATGCCTATGTCCGACAGCAATGTGACTTCACCGACGACACAGATACCGGCTCAATCTGCCGCACGGGGGCGGCTCGCCTTCATCGACGTCGCGCGCGGCGTGGCACTGCTCGCCATGGCTACCTATCATTTCGTCTGGGACCTCGAGTTCTTCGGCTACGTTGCCGCGGGAACCGCCGGCACCGGCGGCTGGAAGATCTTTGCCCGGCTCATCGCCAGCAGCTTCCTCTTTCTCGCCGGGTACAGCCTTGTGCTCGGACAATGGCCGAAGCTTCGCCTCGACGCGTTCATGCGGCGCTTTGCCAAAATCGCCGGTGCGGCAGCGCTGATCACAATCGCGACCTATTTCGCGTTCCCGGACACCTTCATCTTCTTCGGCATCCTGCATGCGATCGCCGCGGCAAGCGTGATCGGCCTTGTCTTCCTGCGGCTTCCCGCCGTCGTTTCCCTTGTTGCGGCAGCAGCAGCCATCGCGGCACCCTTCTATTTGCGCTCGCCGGCCTTCGATGCACCCTGGCTCTGGTGGGTCGGACTGTCGGAAACCTTGCCGCGCTCCAACGACTATGTGCCGCTGCTGCCGTGGCTCGGGCCTTTCCTCTTCGGCCTTGCCGCAGCCAAGCTCTTCCATGCGCGGCTCATCGCGGTCCTCGCAAGCCGTCCGTCCACAGGTGGCAAGGGCAAACTGTGGATGAGCCCGCTCGTCTTCGGCGGCCGTCACAGTCTGGCCATATACCTCATTCACCAGCCCGTGCTCATCGGACTGGTCTATCTCTTCTCGCTGATTTCACCGCCAACATTGCCGGATCCCAAGCAAGCCTACCGCAGCAATTGCGTCGCGGCCTGCAACCAGGGGAACCCGGCCGTGCCGTGCGAGGCCTTCTGCGGCTGTACGCTCGACCTTCTGGTACAACAGAACCTGTTCGACGATCTGAACAAGGGAGAGATCAACGTCAGCACCGATGAACGCATTGCGCGAATCGCGCGACAGTGCACAATGGACGTGCAATCAGGGGACTAGGACATGAATGCCTATCGTGCCAAGCCGCTGAATTTCCCGTGGCCCGCCCTGCTCTACGGCGTCGCCACGCTCGCGGCCCTTGTTCTGGCGCGATATTCCCCCATCCCCGTCGCACACGGACACAGCTGGTTTCCCTGGATCAGCGGCGGCACACTGATCATCGTCGCCATCTGGCTGGATCTCTGGGCAGTCAAGACCTTGCTCGACCGGCACACGGCCGTCATGCCCTACCGGTCGGCGACCTGCCTCGTCACCTACGGTCCCTTCCGCTTCACACGCAACCCGATCTATCTCGGCTACACCCTGATGATGGTCGGCTTCGGTCTGGCGACGCTCAATCCTTGGTTCTTCATCACGGCGATCGCAGCGGTGATGCTGACGACCGTCTTTGCCATTCGCAACGAAGAGCGGCATCTGCTGTCGCGCTTCGGCTTCGAGTTCGAGCGCTATTGCCGGCACACCAGCCGCTGGATCTGACCAAAAAGACCGCACAGCCCAAAACCAAAAAGGGCAGCGCGGACGCCACCCTTCGAAACTTTCGCTTTTAAGAATACGCCTGCCTGCTCAGGTACCGACGCCGATCTCCGCGAGACGCGTCAGGCAGGCCTCCTCGACATTGTCGAGCTCTGCCAGCGTGTCTTCGATATCCTTGCGCTTCTGCCGAAGCTCCTCGCGCTTTTCCTCGACACGGTTCATCAAGAGCCGAAGCTGACCCATCTCGCCGGGTGGATCCTTGTAGACCTGGATGATTTCGCGGATTTCGGCAATCGTGAAGCCGATGCGCCGGCCACGCAGAATTTCCTGGATCAGCCGCCGATCCGCAGGCCGGAACAGGCGCGTGCGTCCACGGCGTTCAGGATGAATGAGGCCCTCGTCCTCATAGAACCGCAGCGTTCGGGTGGAAATGCCGAATTCCCGCGTCAATTCGGTGATGCTATAATATTTATTCACGCTGCCATTCCATGATTTACTGCATCATTCCTAAAATCGGCATCGATTTAAGGTCAAAATTATGCAGCAGGTCAAAGTGTTACAGCGATCTCAGCGTGTCATGGAAGACGCGCGCGCCGTAATGCGTATACACTATCGTTGACCTTGACGTAAAAGTCAAACAACCGCGTTCACCTCACGTAACGTGAAACCACCACGTGGCGATGCCGAGAAAACTGAAGAAACCGGTTATGTCGGTGATGGCCGTCACGAAAACGGCGGAAGACACGGCCGGATCGGCACCGAAGCGGTCCAGGCAGAGCGGGACGAGGATGCCGCCAAGCGCTGCGGCCATCATATTGATCAGCATGGCCGTGGCGATGATACCGCCGATGTTCGGATCCTGAAACCAGAGACCGGCGAGCAGGCCGATCAGCGTGCCGAAGATCATGCCGTTCAACAGCCCAACCCCGGCTTCGCGCCGAATGATGCGCGGCGCGTTGTGAATGTCGAGGCCACGGGTCGCAAGCGCGCGGACGGTAACCGTCATGGTCTGCGAACCGGCATTGCCGCCCATACCGGCGACAATCGGCATCAGAATGGCGAGCGCCACGATCTGCTGAATGGTCGCATCGAACAGACCGATGACCGAGGCGGACATGCACGCCGTCATCGAATTGATGAACAACCACGGCACGCGCGAGCGCGATGCCTCGGCAACCGAGTCCGAGAGCTCTTCATCGCCGACACCGCTCAAGCGCAAGAGGTCTTCTTCCGCTTCTTCCTGAATGACGTCGACGACGTCATCGATGGTGAGCACGCCGACGAGCCTTCCGTTGTCATCGACGACTGCGGCGGAGAGAAGGTCGTATTGCTCAAACAGTTGCGCTGCCTCTTCCTGGTCCATTTCGGCAGGAATGGCATGGCTCGTGTCATGCATGATCGCATCGACCTTGACCGACCGCTTGGTCCTGAGGATGCGGTCGAGGTCCATGGCACCGAGCAGCTTGAAGGTCGGGTCGATGACAAAGATCTGCGTGAAGCTCTCGGGCAGGTCCTCGTCTTCGCGCATGTAGTCGATCGTCTGGCCAACGGTCCAGAACGGCGGCACCGCCACGAACTCGGTCTGCATGCGCCGGCCGGCGGTGCTCTCCGGATAATCGAGCGAGCGGCGAAGGCGAACCCGTTCCGTAAAGGGAAGCTTCGCCAGGATCTCGTCCTGATCTTCCTGGTCGAGGTCCTCGAGAATGTAGACGGCGTCGTCCGAGTCCATTTCGCCGATAGCCTCGGCGATCTGCTCGTTCGGCAGATGCTCGACGATATCGAGACGGATGGCCTCGTCGACCTCCGTCAGCGCCGAAAGGTCGAATTCCTTGCCGAGCAGTGAGACCAGCGCCAGGCGCTGGTCAGGCTGGATCGCTTCAAGCAGGTCGCCGAGTTCCGACGAATGCAGGCCGGCGACGTGCTGGCGCAGATAGATCGTATCGCGATCGGCGATCGCGGCCCCGACATGCATGAGGAAATCGGAACGGACCGAACCGTCGTCGGCATAGATGTCCGAGCCGTCAAAGGTCTTGACGTCTTCGATACCGCTGTCGTCGTCGCCGATATTGCTCATGGGCGCCCTCGAAACGATTGCTGCTTTCCGGTGCTCCATCATACGGGCCGGAAAGAATGCGTCACTGACGGTTGGTGCCCCTCTTCCGCTGCCGTGCTCCGGAAGTTGGGTCCTACAGCCCTGCTAGCGCAAAGCCCCGCCGAGGTCCACAGCACAGATACCACCCTGTGCGCGGCGATAACAGTTTTATTCAAGCTGTTGCAAATACATGAGAAACCGGCTGCATCTCGACACGGTCGACATCGATCGCGCGATCGGCTAGCACTTCTCTTCGTTCCCTGGAACCGGAATCGATTTCAGAGGACGAAACAGCAGCCCAAGGTTTACGCCGCCTCTTGCGCTCCTCAACGGGACGTACGGCGCCGCAAACGCTGCAGCCGAGGAACATCTGATGGCGATCCGTCCCATTGTCCGTTTTCCCAGTCCCTTGCTGAGCCAGAAGGCGGACACCGTTACCCGCTTTGATGCGGCGCTCGAGGCCCTTGCGGACGACCTTCTGGACACGATGCGAGCGGCACCGGGCATCGGTATCACCGCTCCGCATGTCGGCGTGCTGCAAAGGGTGACGGTGATCGAGCTCGACCGGGAGAGCGGCGTCAGGATTTACATCAATCCTGAGATCGTCTGGAACTCCGCCGAAGTCATGAAACATGCGGAAGGCAGTGTTTCGATGCCTGGGGTCTCGGAAGACATCGAGCGACCGCAAACCGTGCGCGTTCGCTATCAAAGCCTTTCAGGCGAAAAGGTCGAAGAGGAAGCCGAAGGGCTGATGGCCATTTGCCTGCAACATGAGATCGACCAGCTCGACGGTATTTTCTGGACCCAACGCCTCTCGCGCCTGAAACGCGATCGGGCGATCAAGAAATTCGAAAAGCTGACAAGGGAACAGACGCGCGTCTAGGACTTCCCGCGGACAGCATCCAATGACTCCCAGTTCACCAAGGATCGAACAATGAAGCCAACATATCTTGCAGTCATCGGCCTCCTGGCCCTCGCCGGTTGCAACAGTGCCCAGCAGAGTGTTGAGCCCCTGCCAGAGAGCCTGACCTACGGCGAAAACGCCAGCAAAAGAAAGACGCAGGCCGCTCCCGGCACGATGGTTCAGCACCGTTTCATGTATGAAGGACAGATGGTCTACGAAACCTATGAGGTTCAGCCCGATCACAGCTTCAAGCTTATCCGCCGCCGCATGGACCAGAGCGGACCGCAAGGCAACAGCTGACCACGCGGACGCAGAGCGGGGCAAGCGCACGGCGCGCGGCCTAAGCTTGGCGTGCGCAATCAAATGTTTCGGCCTACTGCCTTGGAAAGGCGGAGTAGACCGCCGTTTCGAAGTCGAGGTAGCCCCCGATCGAGGCCGGGTCGACGAAGGGCAATATCTGCGTCGCCCATAGGCCGCCGAGACCGTTTTGGCGGTCTATCCAGTAATAGAGGTTTGCAAGCCCAGCCCAAGCCAGCGCGCCGGCCGGTCGGCCTGTCGGCGCGGCTTCATCATTGATCATGAAGCTAAGGCCCCAGGATTTCGGCATTCCGGGGAAAAATTCGGCGTCGTGCGAAAGGCTCGGTATCACCCCGGGAAGCTTTTTGATCTTCTTTTCTCCAAGGCCGTTCTTTTCCGCCATTGCGACGGTTTCGGCTTTCAGCACGCAGCCGCCGGGTGCCACCCCGTCGTTCAGCCACATGCGAATAAATTTTGAGTAATCGGTAGCTGTCGAGTAGAGGCCATGCCCACCCATCTGAACCTCGGGCTCCTGGGGGAACCGGAAATCGGGCAACGGCAGCAATTGCCCTGCATCATCCCGCTGATGCAGCGTGACCACGCGTGAGGCCATCGCTGGGGTCAATGCAAAACCGGTATCGTCCATGCCGAGCGGCTGAAGGATTCGCTCGGTCATCACCTCGCCCAATCGCTTACCGGCTATGCCCTCCACCACCTGTCCGGCCCAGTCCAGGTTGCTTCCATATTCCCAGTCGTCGCCTGGATCGAACAGCAATGGGGTGCGGATGGACGCATAGGAGCTCGTGATCACGCTGGGCTGCCCATGTTGGCGGGCCAACCTGGCGTAGGTCTCATTGAAGAAGTCGTATCCAAAGCCAGCCGTATGCAAAAGCAGCATGCGCGTCGTGATATCCCGCTTGGGCGGGCGGAGCTTCGGGTTCCCGGAGGAATCAAAGCCATCGATCACCTGCAGCTTGCCGATCTCGGGAGCGTATCGCCTGGCTGGAGCATCGAGATCGAGCCTGCCCTCTTCGACCAGTTGCAGGCAGGCAGTGCCGGTGATCGCTTTCGTCATCGAGAAGAGCCCGAAGACGCTGTCGGCGGTCATGTCCGCATCGCCACCCAATGCTCGCTTTCCGGCTGCACCGGTGTAGATATCGCCCCGTCTATCTGTGGCAATCGCGACGACGCCGGGCACGCCATCCGCGGCGCTGACGACGGTATTGAGGATTGCATCGGCAACAGCCCTGAGATCGCCGCCCAAAGGAACCTCCCAAGCAAACAGCCTTCGTCATTGGTGCAGGTCGCCCAGCCACCGCCGCGCCCAGAAAACTGCTCCAGCCCGGCCCTCGTTCTGGAATACCGCGCCAAGGTTAGCACCAAATAACATTCCAAGCCATTTCGCCTGCAACGTGGCGGTGCTCGTTCACTCTTTTTCCGCGGCGGCAAGCGCTATGCACGCCGAAGTGCGGTCGGAAGATGTATTGAGGTTTGCGGGCTTGCAGCTTCGGCCCGAGGCTGAGCCGCGCGGTCGGCTCAAGACCTAAGCGTTGGAGATAAAAACGAAAAAACCGGCCGAAGCCGGTTTTGGTGCGGTCGAGAAGACTCGAACTTCCACGGGTTGCCCCACAGCGACCTCAACGCTGCGCGTCTACCAATTCCGCCACGACCGCATCGTGGTAGATGCCGACCTGCGCCGGCGGGGGTGCATGTAGCAAAAGCCCCCGCAGTGCACAAGAGATGGCTGTGCACAATTCGGGCGATCATGACAGAACTCAGCGGCCCGTCGCATTGCGAGCGAAACGGCCAGGTCGCCTTTCCGCGCATCAAGCGCGCGCACCTTGTCGGCCACCGCGCCGAGACCGATTGTTGGGCGCGGGATCCCGTTCGTCTTCGGCCATTCGCCAGCAAAGAGAGCGCGCTCCTTCCCACCGTGCCAAACGCCTACGCTTGATTGGAAACGTCCAGAAAAGGGATGTGTCAGCGACGCGATTCCGCGCAGCTCGCCGTGTTCGCTAGGCAGGATAAAAACAAAAAACCCGGCCAGAGCCGGGTTTTTTTGGTGCGGTCGAGAAGACTCGAACTTCCACGGGTTGCCCCACAGCGACCTCAACGCTGCGCGTCTACCAATTCCGCCACGACCGCATCGTGGTAGGTGTCGACCTGCGTCGACGGGGCTGCATGTAGCAAAAGCCCCTGGGGGGCACAAGGGGATGACGACAGAAATTTGACGGGAAATGAAACTATTTCAACAGCCCGCTGGGGAAGCGTTGGAAACGCTGGACTCTTGTCACGCGCCATCCCATTTACAAGCTCTGAAAACAGGAATGCAGACCGAATGCAGCGTGAGAATCTGAGCCAGACCATGTTCGCCCCCCCGGAATCACCCCCGGTTCGCTGGCGGGTTGCCTCTGATCTGGTGGATTATCCACAGGCAGTCGAACTGATGGAACAGGAAGCTGCCGCGATCGCCGCCGGCACCGCGGACGAACTCGTCTGGCTGGTCGAACATCCGCCGCTATACACAGCCGGTACCAGCGCCGATGTTGCTGATCTGGTGATGCCGGATCGCTTTCCGGTGTTCTCGACGGGTCGCGGCGGTGAATACACCTATCACGGGCCGGGCCAGCGCGTCGTTTACGTTATGCTCGACCTCAAGCGCCGAAAGCAGGACGTGCGCGCCTTCGTCGCTGCGCTGGAAAGCGTCGTGATCTCCACGCTCGATTCGATGAATGTGAGAGGTGAGCGCCGCGAAGATCGGGTCGGCGTCTGGGTTCGCCGCCCGGAAAAGCCCGCCCTGCCCGATGGTTCGGTGGCGGAAGACAAGATTGCCGCGATCGGCATTCGCCTGCGCAAATGGGTAAGCTTCCACGGCTTCGCACTGAACGTCGATCCGGATCTCGACCATTTCGGCGGCATCGTGCCCTGCGGTATTCGCGGCTACGGCGTAACAAGCCTCGTCGACCTCGGCCTGCCGGTGATGATGCCGGATGTCGATATCCGGCTGCGCGAGGCCTTCGAGACGGTGTTCGGCCCGACAAAGACCGACGGCGCCTGAACCCATTCAGCTTGCCGTTCGACGTCCCGCCTGCCGCTCGCGCCAGATAATAAAGAGGCCCGAGCCGACGATGATGGCGATGCCAAGCCATTTGGAGAGCGACGGGAAGTCTCCGAAGATGAGATAGCCGAGCGCCGTCGCCGTGACGATCTCGAAATAGTGGAATGGCGCCAACAAGGAGACAGGTGCCGCTCTGAAGGCTTTGACGACCAGCAGATGGCCGTAGCCGGAGAGCGCCCCGAGGATAACCACCAGCGTCCAGCCAAGCGCCGATTTGGGCAAGGACGGCACGAAATCGGGGCTGCCCATGCCGTTGCCGACCAGGATCACCAGCGCCATCATCAATGTGCCGCCGATGCCAGCGATGGTCTGCATCGTCAGCGGCGAGTCTCCGGTACCGACCGCGCGATTGAGAAGCAGGTAGCAGGCAAACACGAAGGCGCAGGCCACCGGCAGCAAAGCCGTCACGCCGAAAGCCGCGAAACTCGGCTGGATGACGATCATCGCCCCACCGAAACCGACGACGATGGCAAGCCAGCGTCGCCAGCCGACCTTCTCCTTCAGGAACACCGCCGAAAGGCAGGTCAGGATGAAGGGTTCGACGAAATAGATGGCAAAGGTATCTGCCAGCGGCATGTACTTCACGGAAATGAAGAAGAACAAGGCCGCGGTCGCCAGCAGCACGCCGCGCAGCAGATTGGCCCAGGGACGCTTCGGCTTCAGCGCCCGCAGGCCGCCGGCGCCAAGCAGCATCGGCAGCGTCGCCACCAGCTGGAAGAAGAACCGGTAGAAGGTCACCTGGCCGGGCGACATGCCTTCGTAAACAGCCATATACTTCGCGATCACGTCCATGCCGGGCAGGATGACCATCGCAAAGAGCATGATGGCGACACCTTGCATCACGGTATCGGCAGGCTCGGCAGCCGCAGTTCGGGCGTCGGTCATGGGGCAAGCTCCGGTTGGCCGCCGCACATTAGAGCCTAGGCTACGGTTTTCAACGGCCGAGGATACTCCGGAGGCCGAACTATCCGCGCCTTAGCCGCAATTGACGGTGTTTTTGGCGCTTCGGGGTGGTCCCTCGCTGGCCGAATGCCTATAAGCTCAGGACCATCTTCCGCCCCGGAAGTCAAAAGCGGCTTCCTGCCGTCTCTCCGGGACCTTTGAACGTAACCGTGGCAAAGGAGATATCCATGCGCTTGTCCACCGAAACGATGATTGCCCGCCTGCGCGACACCAGCGACGGTGATACGCTGGGAGGACGCATCTGGAGGGCGCGCGACGCCGCCAACATCAGCACCAAGGACCTGGCAGACCAACTCGGAGTCCGCGCTGAAACGGTCGCCGCCTGGGAGCGCGACCGCGCCGAACCCCGGACGAACCGGCTCTTCATGCTTGCCGGCGTGCTGGGCGTTACCCCGGCCTGGCTGATCGCCGGCCTCGGCAAGGCGCCGGATTCGGACGCGGTCGATGACGAGCGCGACGGCCTTCGCGAGCAGCTTGCCCTGGTCAAGAAGCTGCACGAACAGACCGGCAAGGCCATCGCCGCACTTGAGATGGAACTCAATCGCGTTCAACAGAACATTCGTTAGCTTATTGTCGATTCCAACGGGCCGCCGCCCTGGCGGCCTGAAACCATTTTTGTCCTAGGGAGAAAATAGATGGATGTACGCGCCGCCGTTGCCGTTCAGGCAGGCAAGCCGCTGGAGGTCATGACGGTTCAGCTCGAAGGCCCAAAGGCCGGCGAAGTGCTGATCGAGGTCAAGGCCACCGGCATCTGCCACACGGACGACTTCACGCTGTCGGGTGCCGATCCGGAAGGCCTGTTCCCGGCCATCCTCGGTCATGAAGGTGCCGGCATCGTCGTCGACGTCGGCCCAGGCGTCACCTCGGTGAAGAAGGGCGATCACGTCATTCCGCTCTATACGCCCGAGTGCCGCTCCTGCCCGTCGTGCCTGTCGCGCAAGACCAATCTCTGCACCGCGATCCGCTCGACCCAGGGCCAGGGCCTGATGCCAGACGGCACATCGCGCTTCTCGATCGGCAAGGACAAGATCCATCACTACATGGGTTGCTCGACGTTTGCCAACTACACGGTGCTGCCGGAGATCGCCGTTGCCAAGGTCAACCCGGACGCGCCGTTCGACAAGATCTGCTACATCGGCTGCGGCGTCACCACCGGCATTGGTGCGGTCATCAACACGGCCAAGGTCGAGATGGGCGCGACCGCGATCGTCTTCGGTCTCGGCGGCATCGGCCTCAACGTCATCCAGGGCCTGCGCCTCGCCGGTGCCGACATGATCATCGGCGTCGACCTCAACAACGACAAGAAGGGCTGGGGCGAGCGCTTCGGCATGACCCACTTCGTCAACCCGAAGGACGTCGGCGACGACATCGTGCCCTACCTGGTCAACATGACGAAACGTGGGGCCGACCAGATCGGCGGCGCCGACTACACCTTCGATTGCACCGGCAACACCAAGGTGATGCGCCAGGCGCTCGAGGCCTCGCATCGCGGCTGGGGCAAGTCGGTCGTCATCGGCGTTGCTGGCGCCGGCCAGGAGATCTCCACCCGGCCGTTCCAGCTCGTCACCGGCCGCAGCTGGATGGGTACCGCCTTCGGCGGCGCGCGCGGCCGCACCGACGTGCCGAAGATTGTCGACTGGTACATGGAGGGCAAGATCGAGATCGATCCGATGATCACCCACACCATGGCACTCGAAGACATCAACAAGGGCTTCGAGCTGATGCATTCCGGCGAAAGCATCCGTTCGGTCGTTCTTTACTAAGGTGCAAATGGCGCAATTCCGGGAAAATCGCTTCGCACTTTTCCTGGAATTGCTTCACAACCTGAACGACGCAATTCCGGACGGAAAACCGCTTCGCACTTTTCCTGGAATTGCTTCACAATCCGATTCAGAACGGCGTCGGAGTCGATTGATTTCCGGCGCCTTTTCAGTCCCGTTGAGAAACTGATACAAGATGATCTATGTCGATGCCGATGCCTGCCCGGTGAAGTCGGAAATCCTGAAGGTGGCCGAACGCCATAGAATAGAGGTGACTTTCGTCGCCAATTCCGGCCTGCGCCCCTCGCGCGACCCGATGGTACACAACGTCATCGTCTCGGCGGGTTTCGATGCGGCCGACAACTGGATCGCGGAACGGGCGCAGGAGGGCGATGTTGTCGTCACCGCCGATGTACCGCTGGCCGTGCGTTGCGTTGCCGCCGGCGCGTTGGTTACCGGCCCTTCCGGACGCATCTTCGACAAGGGCAATATCGGCATGGCTTCGGCGATGCGCGATCTTGGGCAGCATTTGCGTGAAACCGGCGAGAGCAAGGGCTACAACGCCGCCTTCACGCCGCGCGATCGATCCGCCTTCCTCGAAACGCTTGACCGACTCGCACGGCAGGCGAAAAAGTGACGGTGCGGCAGCCGCTTCCGCTGCAGATCGCAGGGGTATCTGGATGACAGCGACGACGACGAAGCTCAGGCACTGGCCCTTCTACACCGCCATTCTATGCGCGCTCGCAAGCGTGCCCGTCCTCTGGTTCGTTGCGCGACGCTTCGCACTTGAAGGCGCTGCGATCACCTTCTTCTGCGTCTATCTCGTCATGTGCTGGCGGCGATTGCGGATGATGACCGGGCGGCACCTGAAGACCCATGCCAGAAACACCGACGAGCCCGAGTTCGTTATCCTCCTCGTGACATTCGGTGCGGCTGCGAGCTCGCTCATCTCGCTGTTCTTTGCGCTCAACGCCCAGCAAACAGGATCCGCACTCGCGCTCGGCCTCGCCTTTGCCTCGGTCGTGCTCGGCTGGGCGACGATCCATATGATGGCCGCGATGCATTATGCGCACATATACTGCGTGCCTTCCGCGGATGCGAAGACGCCGGAGCCTGCACGTGGCCTCGACTTTCCCGAGACACCCGAGCCCGGCGGTTTTGATTTCCTCTATTTTTCCTTCGTCATCGGTATGACCGCGCAGACCTCAGACGTCGCCATCACCACAACAGCCATGCGGCGCATCAATCTGATGCATGCCGTCGTTTCTTTCTTCTTCAACACCGTGCTCGTCGCCGCCGCCGTCAACGCGGCCGTGCAGCTTGCCGGCTGAGCATCATTACCCAAGGAGCATTTCATGAAGGTCCTCTCGCAAAACACCGCTTTCGGCGGCATGCAGGGCGTCTTTTCGCACGATTCCGAGGCTTGCAAGGGCGAGATGACCTTTGCCGTCTTCGTGCCGCCGCAGGCGATCAAGGAACCGAGACCAGTGCTCTGGTACTTGTCCGGCCTCACCTGCACGCACGCGAACGTCATGGAGAAAGGCGAATACCGGCGCATGGCCGCCGAACTCGGGCTTATCATCGTTTGCCCCGACACCAGCCCGCGCGGCGCCGACGTGCCAGACGAACTGACGAACTGGCAGATGGGCAAGGGCGCGGGTTTCTATGTCGACGCCACCGAGAAGCCCTGGGCCGAGCACTACCAGATGTACAGCTACATCACCGAAGAACTGCCCGCTTTCGTCAGCCAGCACTTCCGCATGGACATGAGCCGCCAGGGCATTTTCGGCCATTCCATGGGCGGCCACGGCGCCATGACCATTGCGCTCAAACACCCGGATCGCTTCAAGAGCTGCTCGGCTTTCGCGCCGATCGTCGAGCCCTCGACCGCCGACTGGTCGGTCGGCGCCTTCGAAAAGTATCTCGGCACAGACCGCGCCGCCTGGCGCCAATATGATGCCTGCGCCCTCGTCAAGGACGGTGCGCGCTTCCCGGAATTTCTGATCGACCAGGGCAAGGCGGACAGCTTTCTCGAAAACGGCCTGCGCCCGTGGCTGTTCGAGGATGCGGTCAAGGGAACCGGCATCGATCTGACGCTGCGCATGCATGAGCGCTACGACCACTCCTACTACTTCATCTCCACCTTCATGGACGATCACCTGAAGTGGCATGCCGAACGGCTGGCCTAGGCCGATTTTGTCCCGGAGCGACTGATGACCCACCTCCTTCTCGTTGGAGCCGGCGGCGCGATCGGCTCGATCTTGCGCTACCTTGTCGGCCTCTGGACCGTCCATCGCCTCGGGGCGGGCTTCCCGTGGGGCACACTCGGCGTCAATATCACCGGCTCGTTCCTGATCGGCGTGCTGGCAGAGGCGATCATGCGCAAGTTTGGCGCGTCGCCGGAAATGCGCGTGTTCCTCATCACCGGGGTTCTCGGCGGCTACACCACCTTTTCCGCCTTTTCGCTGGATGCGATCACGCTCTTCGAGCGTGGTGATGTCATGCTTTCCGTCATCTATGTCGTTGCCAGCGTCGCGCTTTCGCTCCTTGCGGTCTTCAGCGGGCTGGCTCTGATGCGCGCAATAGTCTAAAGGCTGCTTCTACAAGCGCTGCGTAGCCTGAGGGAAACGCGGTGCGTTGCTGCATTGCTCTTCAACCGTCATCGCTTCAGGGGCATTGTCATGCAGCCGTTAAAGGATTGCGGCAGCCCTTGCGCACCTGAAGCGTTTTCTTGCGTCCATCCCAACGTAAGAGCTTCAGATTGACGCGCGACGCTGCAGGAACAGAAAGCAGGTTCGCTCAAATGGCAGGCATAGAACACAGGCAAGTGGACGGTGACGAGGCAGGCATGCGCCTTGACCGCTGGTTCAAAGTGCATTTTCCGGGGCTGGGTTTCGGTCCGCTGCAGAAGCTTTTGCGTTCGGGCCAGATCCGTGTCGACGGCGGCCGCGTCAAGTCCGACACGCGCCTACAGCCGGGCCAGACGGTGCGCATCCCTCCCCTTGGCGTCGATGCGAAGGAGACGAAGACAGGCCCGATCGCCGGCCGCGACCTTCGCCACTCGCCCGACGGAGAATTGCTGTCGCGGATGGTGCTGCATGAGGACGCGAAGGTGATCGTGCTGAACAAGCCGGCCGGGCTTGCCGTGCAAGGCGGCTCCGGCGTCAACCGTCACATCGACAAGATGCTCGAGGCCTGGACCAATCAGCGTGGCGAAAAGCCCCGTCTGGTGCACCGCCTCGACCGTGACACCTCAGGTGTTCTGGTCATTGCCCGTACGCGTGGCGCCGCCCAGAAGCTGACGGCCGCCTTCCGAGAGCGCGACACCAAGAAGACCTATTGGGCGCTGGTGAAAGGCGTGCCGCGCAAGCGCGAAGACCGGATCTCGACCTGGCTGGTCAAAGAACAGACGCCGGACGGCGACCGCATGCGCATCGCCAAGCATGGCGAGGACGGTGCCGACCACGCGATTTCCTACTACCGAATTCGTGAGCAAGCGGCACAGAACCTCGCCTGGCTCGAGATGGAGCCCTATACCGGCCGTACCCATCAGTTGCGCGTGCATGCCTTGCATATCGGTCACCCGATCCTCGGCGACCCGAAGTATTTCGACGCCGATATCAACTGGAGCCTGCCCGGCGGCATGCAGAACCGTCTGCATCTGCACGCGCGCCATATCGATATCCCGCATCCGGACGGCGGTCGCCTGCGCGTGACCGCGCCGCTGCCGCCGCACATGGTCCAAAGCTGGAACCTACTGGGCTTTGAAGAGAACGAGCCGGGCGAGGACGACTGATGAAACTGGCGCTTTTCGATTGCGACGGGACGCTGGTCGATAGCGGCGGGCTGATCCATGAGGTGATGGCGCGCACCTTCGAGGCATTCGATCGCGAGCGCCCGCCGCTTTCAGCAACCAAGGGCATCATCGGCCTGACACTCGACATCGCCATTGCCCGCCTGCTTGGCCGCGAGCACGTCGACGACCTGGCACTGGCGATGACTGCGCACTACAAGTCGATCTTCGCAGGCGTGCGCAGCGAAGCCGGCTTCCAGGAGCTTTTGTTTCCGGGCATCGCCGACATGATGCAGACGCTCTCGTCGCGGGACGCGCTGCTGATCGGCGCCGTCACCGGCAAGTCTCGGCGCGGCCTCACTCACATCTCCGAAACCCACGGTTTCGACAATATCTTCTTCGTTTCGCGCACCGCCGACGACTGCCCTTCCAAGCCGCACCCGGCGATGGTGACGGAGTGCTGTTCGGAAGCGGGCATCGATGCGAAGGATACGGTCGTCATCGGCGACGCGATCTACGACATGCAAATGGCCAAGGCCGCGGGAGCCGCCGCCATCGGCGTAGCCTGGGGCTATGCGTCCGTTCCCGATCTCATCGAGGCGGGTGCCGATTTCGTTGCGCAGACGCCGGCAGACATCATTGAATGGATGGAACACAATCATGCCTGATATTCGCGACGAGCTCAGCGGTGCGATGAGCCACGAGGATCCGGTCCGCCGCGCACAGATTCAGATGCTGAAGCCGCTGCCGAAGCGCTTCTACAAGGCGGTCAGCGTCGCTGCGGCGGAAGGCGACACCCACGCCGTGCTGCTCGACGGCCGCACGGTGCGCACGCCAGCAAAGCAACCGCTTGCCGTGCCGACACGCAAGCTTGCCGATATGCTGGCCGCCGAATGGGAGGCACAGGCCGAGGTCATCGATCCCGCCCGAATGCCGGTCACCCGCATCGTCAACACGGCGCTCGATGGTGTTGCGAAAGACCAGCGCTCGGTGTTCGACGACATCCTGCGCTTCGCCGGAACCGACATGATCTGCTATCGCGCCGACAGCCCGGAAGGCCTGGTCGCACGCCAGAACGAGATCTGGAACCCGGTGCTCGACTGGGCGCGGCAAACGCTCGGCGCCCGCTTCATCCTCGCCGAAGGCGTGATCCATCAGGAGCAGCCGGAGGAAGCCCTTTCGGCCTATGCCGAGGGCCTGCGCGCTTTCGCCACTCCGCTCGGGCTCACCTGCGTTCATACGGTGACCAGCCTGACGGGTTCGGCCCTGCTGGCGCTTGCCTTCGCCTCCGGCAGGTTCACGGCCGAAGAGGCCTGGACGGCCGCGCATGTCGACGAAGACTGGCAGATCGAGCATTGGGGAACCGACGAGGAAGCCTTCCGCCGCCGCGAAAACCGCTGGCAGGAAATGCTGGCGACTGCTGCGGTTCTGGACGCCTTGCGGTAAACGGAGACAGCGAAACATCTCTGAATACGATTGCGGGCTGCGTGTCCTTCATGACGAGCAGCCCGCTTCGTTTGCAATTATGGTTACGGCTTCAGAGCAAGATCGCCCTGCTTACCTAACGCCACGTTAGTGTATTACGCTGCGTTAGGCGGCGAGTTTCAGCCCGGCAATGCCGCTGACGATGAGCGCGATGCAGCCGAGGCGGACGAAGGTCGCCGGCTCTGCAAACAGGAAGATGCCGAGGATGACGGTACCGACCGTACCGATACCCGTCCAGACCGCATAGGCCGTGCCGAGCGGCAGGGTGCGCACGGCAAGGCCGAGCAGCGCGATGCTGAGGATCATCGACCCGACGGTCAGGATCGTCGGCGTAACGCGCGTGAAGCCATCCGTGTATTTGAGACCGATTGCCCAGCCGATTTCGAGGATACCGGCAACCAAAAGAAGGAACCAGGCCATGTCAAACTCCTAATACTGGAGCGAGGCCGTCCCCGCGGATGTTCGGTTTCGAATTCGCGAACCGTGCAGCCGTCTGCAATGCCGGTTCTATCTCACACTCCGGTTCCGACGGCAAGGCAGCCACGGGCAGATCAGCCTTGCACCGGTGGCAAGGCTAAGCCACGTGCCGCATTCCTTGAAGCCTTGAAAACGACGGGGTTTTCGCCGGGCCAAGCACAAGGAAAGGCCGTCTTACAGTTTTCTGGGCATTCTAGGGAGCATTGCGCTCCCGGCGGAGTTTCGCCCACCATTCCAGCCGCTTGCGGATTTCTCGCTCGAAACCACGCTCCGGCGGATCATAGTAAGTCTGGCGCCCCATCTTTTCCGGAAAATAGTCCTGGCCGGAAAAGGCATCCGGCTCGTCGTGATCGTAGCGATAACCGTCGCCGTAGCCTTCGCCCTTCATCAGCTTGGTCGGGGCGTTGAGAATGTGCTTCGGCGGCAGCAGCGAGCCGTTCTCCTTGGCAGCGCGCATCGCCGCCTTGTAGGCGGTGTAGACCCCGTTCGACTTCGGCGCGGTCGCCAGATAGACACAGGCTTCGGCAAGCGCCAGTTCCCCCTCCGGCGAGCCCAGATAATCATAGGCGTCCTTGGCGGCATTGCAGATCACCAGGGCCTGAGGGTCGGCAAGGCCGATATCTTCAACCGCCATGCGTACAAGCCGTCGCCCGAGATAAAGAGGATCCTCGCCCGCATCGAACATGCGGCAGAGATAATAGAGCGCGGCATCCGGATCGGAACCGCGTACCGACTTGTGCAGCGCCGAGATCAGATTGTAGTGGCCGTCCTGGCCCTTGTCGTAGACCGGCGCCCGGCGCTGGACGATGTTCTGAAGCGCTGCAGCATCGAAGATCTCGTCGCGCCGCGCGGCGCGCCAGACTTCTTCCGCCAGCGTCAGCGCCGCACGGCCATCGCCATCGGCCATGCGGATCAGGCTCGCGCGTGCATCCGCATCAAGCGGCAACGCCTTGCCTTCTGCCTGCTCGGCACGGGACAGAAGCTCCTGGATGCTGTCCTCACCGTGTGGCTTGAACGTCAGCACGCGAGCGCGGGACAACAGAGCGGCGTTGAGCTCGAAGGACGGATTTTCGGTCGTGGCGCCGACGAGGATGACGGTGCCATCCTCCATCACGGGCAGGAAACTATCCTGCTGGGCACGATTGAAACGGTGGATCTCGTCGACGAACAGCAGGGTCTGCCGGCCGGACATGCGCCGCGCACGGGCCGATTCGAACACCTTCTTGAGATCGGCAACACCGGAGAAGATGGCGGAGATCTGCTCGAAGGCGAGTCCCGCCTCCCCCGAAAGCAGACGCGCGACGGTCGTCTTGCCGGTGCCTGGCGGTCCCCAGAAGATCATCGATCCGAGAGAACCCGACGCGATCATACGCGACAGCACCCCATCATCCCCGGTCAGGTGCTCCTGGCCCGTGACTTCGGCGAGCGTACGCGGGCGAAGCCGGTCGGCAAGCGGTCTTGCGGACGCCATCTCAGGAGGCTCGTGTGCTGTAAACAGATCGCTCATCGGAAGAACTGACGGATAAGTTGGCCGTCCCGCTCGATTTCGACGCGCCAGAAGGAGGCGTCGTCGCCCATCACATGCTCCAGCGTCTTGGACGTGTCGATCGCCGTGCCGTTGACAGAGCGCACGATGTCCTTCGGCTCAAGGCCGATGCGTGCTGCCGGCGAACCGCGGTTGACCTGCATGACGACGACGCCCTGGAGCGAAGTCGACACGCGCAGTTCCTCGGCTAGACGTGGCGACAGATTGGCGACGACCGCGCCGGCGAAGGGATTGCGACCTTCGATCAGCCGTTCGTCACGCGGCGAGGTCTCCGGCGCCCGATCGAGCTTGAGCATCACCTCACGCGGCTTACCGTTTTCCGACACGGTAACGCGCGCCTCGTGGCCGATGCCGACCGTCGTCAAGCGGTAGCCGAGCGCATCAGGATGTTCGACTTCAATGCCGTTGACGGCGGTGATCACTTGCCCCGGCTTGATGCCTGCCAGTTCGGCCGGGCCACCCGCCACGACAGCCGTCACCAGCGCACCGCGGGCGCGGTTGAGGCCAAGGGCTTCGGCCACTTCCGAGGTCACCGGTTCGAAGCTTGCGCCGATGAAGGGACGGACGAAGGCGCCATTGCCGCCGTCAGCGGACGCGACGAAGACCTTTACCAGATTGGCGGGGATAGCAAAGCCGACGCCGTTCGAGCCGCCACCCTTGGAGAAGATCGCGGTGTTGATGCCGATCAATTGACCGTTCATGTCGATGAGGCCGCCGCCGGAATTGCCCGGATTGATCGCCGCATCCGTCTGGATAAAGAAGCCGAAATCCCCTGAAGAAACCTGGTTGCGCGCGAGAGCCGAGACGATGCCGCTCGTGACCGTCTGGCCGACGCCGAACGGGTTGCCGATCGCCAGCACGAGATCGCCGACTTCGACCGCATCCGAGTCGCCGAGCGGGACGATCTCGAACGGGCCTTCCGACTGGATCTTCAGCACCGCCAGGTCGAGTCGGTCATCCTTGAGCACGATCTTGCAGGGAAACTCGCGCCCGTCCGCCAGCGCCACCTTGATGTCGTCGGCGCCCTCGATGACGTGATTGTTGGTCACGACGATGCCGTTCTTGCCGACGATCACGCCGGAGCCGAGCGACGATTGCTTTTCCGAGCGGTTCGGCATGCGTTGGCCAAAGAACTCCTCAAAGAAGGGATCGCCGGAAAAGATCGAGCGGCGCTCGACCACGCGTTCGGCGTAGACGTTGACGACCGCATTTGCCGTCTGCTTGACGAGCGGCGCGAAGGAAAGCTGCATTTCGGTGCGCGACTGCGGAACCGTCTTGGCCTCCTCAGCCCATGCCGGACAGGCAAGAGACACAGCAATGACGAGCGCAACAAGCGCTCTTTGACCAACGATCATGTGAAGCATTCTCCTATTCGTCACGGCTACGTTCAGATAGGATTTCGCGCGAAAAAAGGCAAATGTTGGCGCAGGATACGCAAAGTTGCCGGCTTCACGCGCTACGCACGAAAACGTGGTTCCGCACCCCTTTCACGGTGATCGAAAGTCTGCTGAGTTCGTACAAGACAAGGCTCATAAACCACTCTCGGATAAGACCATGCCATCCTACCGTCCACCACGAATCGTTTCCTCCGAAATCACGCCGGAGAACATCTTCATCAATCGCCGCGCATTCCTGGGCGCCGCGGTCGGCGGCGTCCTTCTTGCCGGAAGCGGCACAGGTATGGCGGCAGCGCTTAGCGCACCAAAAGGCAAATACGTCGTCGACGAGGACCTGACCCCCGAAGCTGACGTCACGGGCTACAACAACTTCTATGAATTCGGGACCGGCAAGGGCGATCCGGCCGCCAATTCGAACAGCTTCAAGCCGACCCCCTGGACGGTGAAGGTCGATGGCCTCGTCGGCAAGCCGAAGGAGTTTGGGCTGGAGGAACTGCTGAAGTTCCCCATCGAGGAACGCGTCTATCGCATGCGCTGCGTCGAGGCGTGGTCGATGGTGATCCCCTGGACCGGCTTCCAGCTTTCGACCCTGCTCGACAAGGTGGAGCCGCTTGGCAGCGCCAAATATGTCTCGTTCGAAACGGTCGTTCGCCCGGCGGAGATGTCGGGCCAATCCGGCTTCTTTCAGCCGTTGCCCTGGCCCTATCGCGAAGGACTGAGGCTCGATGAAGCCCGTCACCCGCTCACTCTGCTGTCCGTCGGCGTCTACGGCAAAACGCTTCCCAACCAGAATGGCGCACCGATTCGGCTCGTCACCCCCTGGAAGTACGGCTTCAAGGGGATCAAGTCGATCGTGCGGATCTCGCTCACCGAGGCGCAGCCGCCCTCCACCTGGAACCTCTCGGCCCCCAACGAGTACGGCTTCTATGCCAACGTCAACCCGGCCGTCGATCACCCGCGCTGGAGCCAGGCGACGGAGAACCGCATCGGGGGCGGAGGCTTCTTCGGCTCCAACCGTCGCGACACTCTGCCCTTCAACGGCTATGCCGACGAGGTTGCCAGCCTCTATGCCAGCATGGATCTGAGAGCGAACTACTGACGATGGCCGGCCTGCCCACACTCCCGAAACGCTTTCATTCGGCCTCGGTCTGGGCGCTCTATGGCTTTGGCCTGATGCCGGCGGCGTTTGCCTTCTATCTCGGCGCTACCGGGCAACTGCCCGGCAATCCGGTCAAGGAATTCGAGCATCTGCTCGGGATCTGGGCGCTGCGCTTTCTCGTGGCCACGTTGGCAATCACCCCGGTCCGCGATCTCTTCGGCATCAACTGGCTACGCTACCGCCGGGCGCTCGGGCTGCTGGCATTCTACTACGTGCTGATGCACTTCCTGGCCTACATGCTGCTCGATCAGGTGCTGAACGTCCCGGCGATCCTCGCCGACATCGCGCGCCGTCCGTTCATCACCATCGGCATGGCCGCTCTGGTCATGCTGATCCCGCTGGCGCTGACATCCAACACCTGGTCGATCCGCAGGCTCGGCACCCGCTGGAACACGTTACACAGGCTCGCCTACGTGATTGCTGCCGCCGGCGCCCTGCATTTTGCCATGTCGGTGAAGGTCGTTGGCCCCGAGCAGATGCTCTATCTAGGCTTGGTCGCCGCGTTGCTTCTCTGGCGGTTGGCGCGCAAACCCTATCTCCGTCGCAAACGTCAGACGGCGAGCGCGCCGGCCAGGGCAATCCCAGGAAAGGTGTAATTTGCCCATTCGCTCGGAGCAGCCGGATACTCGGTCGCTCAAGCGCTCGACCAAGCATTGAAATGGCGCAAACCACCGCCCATAGAAAAATGGCCGGGTGATGAACACCCGGCCATTTCGATTTCACTGCCTTCGATCGGCTTACGCTGCTTCAGCAGCTTCAGCTTCAGCGGCAACGCGGGCGAGATCCTTCGCACCCTTTGCCGAGACGTCGCGGTCAACGAATTCGATGACGGCGAGCGCGGCGTTGTCGCCGTGACGGAAGCCGGCCTTCATGATGCGCAGGTAGCCGCCGTTGCGGGTGGCGTAGCGCGATGCGATCGTGTCGAACAGCTTCGAAACGACAGCGGCGTCGCGGATCTGCGAGATCGCCTGGCGGCGAGCGTGCAGGTCACCGCGCTTGCCGAGCGTGACGAGCTTCTCGACGATCGGGCGGATTTCCTTGGCCTTCGGCAGGGTCGTAACGATCTGCTCGTGTTCGATCAGCGAAGCTGCCATGTTGGCAAACATCGCCTTGCGGTGGCTGGCGGTTCTATTCAGCTTGCGGCCGGCTTTACCGTGGCGCATGGCTATTCTCCTTCACTTGCAGGCATCCGCCCGCAGTCTAATGGTTAGTATTGGTCTTCGTAACGCTTGGCGAGATCTTCGATGTTCTCAGGCGGCCAGGACGGCACTTCCATGCCGAGGTGCAGACCCATGGAAGCGAGAACTTCCTTGATTTCGTTCAGCGACTTGCGACCAAAATTCGGCGTGCGGAGCATTTCTGCTTCGGTCTTCTGAATGAGGTCGCCGATGTAGACGATGTTGTCGTTCTTCAGGCAGTTGGCCGAACGGACCGAAAGTTCCAGTTCGTCGACCTTCTTGAGAAGCGCCGGGTTGAAGGCGAGTTCGGTGACTGCCTCTTCCTCTGCTTCCTTCTGCGGCTCGTCGAAGTTGACGAAGACCGACAGCTGGTCCTGAAGGATGCGGGCCGCAAAAGCGATCGCATCTTCACCGGTGACGGAACCGTCCGTCTCGATGGACATCGTCAGCTTGTCGTAGTCAAGAACCTGGCCTTCACGGGTGTTTTCCACCTTGTAGGACACCTTCTTGACCGGCGAGTACAGGCTGTCGACCGGGATCAGGCCGATCGGAGCATCTTCCGAACGGTTGCGATCAGCCGGCACGTAGCCCTTGCCGTTGTTGACGGTGAACTCCATGCGGATCTCGGCGCCCTCGTCGAGGGTGCAGATCACATGGTTCGGGTTGAGGATTTCGATATCGCCAACCGTCTGGATGTCACCGGCGGTTACAACGCCCGGACCCTGCTTGCGCACAACCATGCGCTTTGCGTCGTCGCCATCCATCTTGATGGCGATTTCCTTGATGTTGAGCACAATGTCCGTCACATCTTCCCGGACGCCCGGGATAGAGGAGAACTCGTGCAGGACGCCGTCGATCTGCACTGCGGTGACAGCAGCACCGCGCAGCGACGACAAGAGAACGCGGCGAAGCGCGTTGCCGAGGGTCAGACCGAAGCCGCGCTCAAGCGGTTCCGCAACCAGCGTTGCCTTGGTGCGGCCGGAGGAGACGAACTCCACCTTGTTCGGCTTGATCAGTTCCTGCCAATTCTTCTGGATCATGTTTTCTGCCTTCCGTTCGTTGCCACCATCCAATCGTGACAACCGAGCCCCGAAGACCGGGAGAGAGCGGATACCCCCTCACCGGCATGTTGAACGCAAATGATCAGACGCGGCGCTTCTTGCGCGGACGGCAACCGTTGTGCGGGATCGGGGTCACATCGCGGATCGAGGTGATCATGAAGCCCGCAGCCTGCAGCGCGCGAAGAGCGGATTCACGGCCGGAACCCGGACCGCAAACTTCGACTTCCAGCGACTTCATGCCGTGTTCCTGAGCCTTCTTGGCGCAGTCTTCAGCGGCGATCTGAGCGGCAAACGGGGTCGACTTACGCGAACCCTTGAAACCCTTGGCACCGGCAGACGACCAGGCAATCGCGTTGCCCTGTGCGTCGGTGATGGTGATCATGGTGTTGTTGAACGACGAATTGACGTGCGCGACGCCAGACGTGATGTTCTTGCGTTCGCGACGGCGAACGCGGGTGGCTTCCTTGGCCATAGGATCCCTTTCTTAGATCTCTGCACCGCCGTAATTCCAGCGGCTCCACCGGGAAAAGGATTTGTCGTCCCCTGCCCTGCATCTTCATTCTCCCGCCGAGGGGATATCCACTCCGCGGACTTCACACCCGGTCATTGGACCGGACGGCGGTCAGGCAAGCGCCTTTCCAAACTGCAAAAGGAGGCCGGCGCTTGACACCAGCCTCCCAATCTCCCTTTTCGGGAAATTACTTCTTCTTACCGGCAATCGCCTTCGCCGGACCCTTGCGGGTGCGAGCGTTGGTGTGGGTGCGCTGACCGCGAACCGGCAGGCCACGACGGTGACGCAGGCCGCGGTAGCAGCCGAGGTCCATCAGGCGCTTGATGTTCATCGAGGTCTCGCGACGCAGGTCACCTTCGACCTGGTAGTCACGGTCGATCGCTTCGCGGATCTGCAGGACTTCAGCGTCCGTCAGCTGATGCACGCGACGATCAGCCGGGATACCGACCTTCTCGATGATTTCCTGTGCGAATTTCGGGCCGATCCCGTGAATGTAGGTCAGCGCGATAACTACGCGCTTTGCCGTCGGGATGTTGACGCCAGCGATACGTGCCACGTCTATTCTCCTTGCGTTCCAGTTGCCATCCGGCAATAGGTGCTTCGTTACGCGACCTCGAAGAGCCGCACGTTGATTGAGGTTCGAGACACGTCAAAAACGACCGTACTCGGACTTCATTTTCTTTGAAGACCGCGCCGATCGCTCTCATGTCGCGAGTTGGCGCTGTCTTTGGCGGAATCGGCCGGAAAAGTCAACTCCCCGGCGGTTCCTTTTCGGCAAAGACCAGTGTCTAAGCCAGAATCTTCTCGATCTCGGCAGTAACGGTGTTCACATCCGCCATGCCATCCACCGTTCTCAGCTGCCCCGTACCGGCATAATGCTCCGACAACGGTGCGGTCTTTTCACGATACTCGGTCAGCCGGCGCTTGAACGCCTCCGGATTGTCGTCCGAACGGACCGTGCCTCCCGCAGCGATGGTTTCCGCTACGCGATTCTCCATCCGCTTTACAAGGGCTGCCTCGTCGACCTTCAGCTCGATGACTGCGTCGAGCTTCAGACCTTTGCCCTCGAGCATCTTGCCGAGCGCAATCGCCTGCGGAACGGTACGCGGGTAACCATCAAGGATGAAACCCTTTGCACAATCCGGCTGGTCGATGCGATCCGACACGATTTCGTTGACGATCTCATCGGATACCAGCTGACCGGCATCCATGACGGCCTTGGCACGCTTGCCGACCTCAGTCGCCTGGGCAACGGCCGCCCGCAGCATATCGCCTGTGGAAAGCTGCGGAATGCCGTATCTCTCCGTCAGAAGCTTGGCTTGCGTCCCCTTGCCAGCGCCCGGCGGTCCCAAAAAAATCAGTCTCATCGTCCCCTCTTTCCTCCGCGCAGCTTCGACTTCTTGATCAGCCCCTCATATTGCTGTGCGATGAGGTGGCCCTGGATCTGTGCTACCGTATCAAGGGTCACGCTGACAACAATCAAAAGCGACGTACCACCAAGGTAGAACGGCACGCCGGTCTGCGAAATCAGAACTTCCGGCAGAATGCAGACGAAGATCAGGTAGACCGCACCGATGACGGTGATGCGCGTCAGGACGTAATCGATGTATTCCGCGGTGCGCTCACCCGGACGAATGCCCGGAATGAAGCCGCCGTGCTTCTTGAGATTGTCGGCCGTGTCCTTCGGATTGAAGACGATTGCCGTGTAGAAGAAGGCGAAGAAGGCAATCATCGCACCGTAGAGGACCATGTAGAGCGGCTTACCGTGAGCAAGTGCGCCAACGATGGTGGTGGCCCAACCCGGCAGCGCCGCCGTGTTGGCAAAGCCCGCGAGCGTTGCCGGCAAGAGCAGCAGTGAGGATGCGAAGATTGCCGGGATGACGCCCGACGTGTTGAGCTTCAACGGTAGGTGCGAGGTGTCGCCCTGGAACATGCGGTTGCCGACCTGGCGCTTCGGATACTGGATCAGAAGTCGGCGCTGCGCCCGTTCGACAAAGACGATAAGGGCGATGACGGCAACGACCATGATGATGATCGCAAGGATCAGCGGCGTCGAAAGCGCGCCGGTGCGGCCGAGTTCGAGCGTACCGGCGAGAGCCGTCGGCAGGTGCGCGACAATACCAGCGAAGATGATCAGCGAAATACCGTTGCCGATACCGCGCGAGGTGATCTGCTCACCGAGCCACATCAGGAACATGGTGCCGCCGAGCAGGGAAATGACAGTCGAAATGCGGAAGAACCAGCCCGGATCGTTCACAAGGCCATTGCCGCTCTCGAGGCCGACGGCGATGGCGTAAGCCTGCGCCGTGCCGAGAAGCACCGTGCCGTAGCGGGTGTACTGGTTGATGATCTTGCGTCCCTGCTCACCTTCCTTCTTCAGCTGTTCCAGAGCCGGAACGACCGAGGTCATCAGCTGAACAATGATCGAGGCAGAGATATAGGGCATGATGCCGAGCGCGAAGATCGCCATGCGCTCAACTGCACCGCCCGAAAACATGTTGAAGAGGCCGAGAATGCCGCCGCTCTGGCCGCGGAATGCCTGGGCAAACGCTTCCGGGTTAAGACCGGGCAGCGGAATATAGGTGCCAAGACGGTAAACCAGAAGCGCACCAAGCGTGAACCAAAGCCGTTTCTTCAGATCTTCCGCCTTGGCGAAAGTCGAGAAATTCAGGTTCGAGGCGAGCTGTTCCGCTGCAGAAGCCATGCAATTCTCCGCGTACCAAATCTCGGAATCAGCGGGAACACCCGGTCCGTTCCGGAAGGAGTAACTTTTCGTATTGAAAACCGGACGCGAGGCGATTGTGTCTGCAATCGGATGCCTCACCGTGGTTTCCGCTATGTCCGCTTGCGGCAAGCGATTCGCCGGCTGCGGACGTGAGGCTCACATATGGGAGCAAAACCGCCCGGAGTGAAGCACCCCGGGCGGTTCATCAATAATATTATTCAGCAGCGGCTGCGAGCAGCTTGACCGAACCGCCGGCCTTTTCGATCTTTTCGATCGCCGACTTGGAAGCGCCAGCGACTTCGATCGAAACCTTCGCCTTCAGTTCACCGTCAGCGAGAACGCGGACGCCGTCCTTTTCGCGACGGATGACGCCGGCAGCCTTGAGGGCAGCCGCATCGACGGTCTTCGAAGCGTCGAGCTTCTTGGCGTCGATTGCCGTCTGGATACGGCCGAGCGACACGACAACAAACTCCGAAGCGAAGATGTTGTTGAAGCCGCGCTTCGGCAGACGACGGTAGATCGGCATCTGGCCGCCTTCGAAGCCGTTGATGGCAACGCCCGAACGAGCCTTCTGACCCTTGACACCGCGGCCGGCCGTCTTGCCGGAGCCCGAACCGATACCACGGCCGAGACGCTTACGGCTGTGGGTAGAGCCTTCGTTGTCCTTGATTTCATTCAGTTTCATGAGCTTATCCCCTCACTTCTCGTCGACGACGCGAACGAGGTGCTGGACGGTCCGGATCATGCCGCGAACAGACGGAGTGTCTTCGAGCGTGCGAACCCGGTGCATCTTGTTGAGGCCCAGGCCGATGAGCGTCTGACGCTGCACGGCCGGACGGCGAATGGGGCTACCAATCTGCTCGACGGTAACCGTCTTCTTGGCAACTTCTTTCTTAGCCATCTGTCAGCTCCCTTATTCTTCGGAAGCAGCGCCGGAGGAAACACGACGAGCCTGGAGCGTGGCGTACTTGATGCCGCGCTGAGCTGCGATGTCCTTCGGGTGCATCTGGTTCTTGAGGGCGTCGAAGGTTGCGCGAACCATGTTGTAGGGGTTCGACGAACCGGTCGACTTGGCGACGACGTCATGAACGCCGAGCGTTTCGAAGACGGCGCGCATCGGGCCACCGGCGATGATACCGGTACCGGCCTTGGCCGAACGCAGCAGCACCTTGCCGGCGCCGTGACGGCCATGAACGTCGTGATGCAGGGTACGACCACCACGCAGCGGGACGAAAATCAGGTCGCGCTTGGCAGCTTCCGTCGCCTTGCGGATGGCTTCCGGCACTTCGCGTGCCTTGCCATGGCCGAAGCCGACGCGGCCCTTCTGGTCGCCAACGACGACGAGAGCGGCGAAACCGAAACGACGACCGCCCTTCACCACCTTGGCGACGCGGTTGATTGCTACGAGCTTGTCGACAAATTCGCTGTCGCGCTCTTCGCGGTTCTGGCGATCTTCGCGAGAACCCTTTCTTTCTTGTGCCATTGTCCTTTTCCTTTTTCTTTTCCGGGTGCAATCGGCAGATTGACAAAAGTCGCCTCCGTCTTTCCGACTGGAAGCGACCGGAAACCACTGATCGTCCAGGGCGGACTCGAGGCCCGCCCTGTGATCGATCAGAAGTTCAGACCACCTTCACGTGCAGCTTCGGCCAAAGCCTTGATGCGGCCGTGATAGATGAAGGCGCCACGATCAAAGACAACGTCCTTGACGCCAGCCTTTACGGCGCGCTCAGCGATGAGCTTGCCGACGGCAGCAGCAGCTGCCGCGTCAGCGCCCGTCTTCAAAGACGAACGCAGATCGGTATCGAGCGTGGAGGCAGACGCAAGCGTCTTGCCGGCAACGTCATCGATAACCTGTACGTAGATGTTCTTCGACGAGCGATGAACCGACAGGCGCGGACGGCCATTGGCGACCGCCTTGATTTGACGGCGCACGCGGTTGGCGCGACGCACAAGAGTATCTTTCCTGCTAGCCATTTCGCGTGATCCTTACTTCTTCTTGCCTTCTTTGCGGACAATCCGCTCTTCGGCATACTTGACGCCCTTGCCCTTGTAGGGCTCGGGGCCACGGTATTCGCGGATTTCCGCGGCAACCTGGCCGACCTGCTGCTTGTTGATGCCGGACACGATGATTTCGGTCGGCTTCGGAACAGCAATCGTGATGCCTTCCGGCGTCTGGTAGACGACGTCGTGGCTGAAACCGAGCGCCAGTTGCAGGTTCTTGCCCTGCAGCGACGCACGATAACCAACGCCGTTGATTTCGAGCTTGCGCTCGTAACCGTCCTTGACGCCCTTCAAGATGTTCTCGATCATCGTGCGGGACATGCCCCACTTCGAACGAGCATCCTTGCTCTGGCTGAGCGGCTGTACGACAACCGCATTATCTTCGAGCTTTACCGAAACTTCGTCGTTTGCAACAAAGAACAGTTCGCCCTTCGGGCCCTTCGCCGTTACCTTCTGGCCATCAACGCTTGCCGTGACGCCTGCCGGAACCTGAACGGGCTTCTTACCGATACGAGACATTTTTATACCTGTCTGTTCGCTATGGAGAACTTGCTACGCCTTAGAAGACGGAGCAAAGAATCTCGCCACCAACATTCTGTTCGCGTGCCTGGTGATCGGCCATCACACCCTTCGGGGTCGAAAGGATGGTGATGCCGAGGCCGTTCGCGACCTGCGGAATGGACTTAACCGAGACATAAACTCGGCGGCCCGGCTTGGAAACGCGTCCGATCTCACGGATTACGGAAGCGCCTTCGTAGTACTTCAGTTCGATGTTCAGCTCGGCCTTGCCGTTGCCAAACACGACTTCAGAGTATCCACGGATGTAGCCTTCAGCCTGAAGGACATCCAGAACGCGTGCGCGGAGCTTCGAAGCCGGCGTGGAAACGCTCGACTTGCGGCGAGCCGCGCCGTTACGGATACGGGTGAGCATATCGCCCAGCGGATCAGTCATTGCCATGTGCCCGTCTCCTTACCAGCTCGACTTGACGATGCCCGGCACCTTGCCGAGATTGCCCAGTTCGCGAAGCGCAATACGCGACATACGAAGTTTACGATAGTAGGCGCGCGGACGGCCGGTGACTTCGCAGCGGTTGCGAATGCGGGTCTTGGATCCATCGCGCGGCAGACCTGCCAGCTTGATGGTTGCCTTGAACCGCTCTTCGATCGGCAGAGACTGGTTCATGATGATTGCCTTCAGCGCGGCACGCTTTGAAGCTTGCCCGGCAACCAGTTTGCGGCGGCGCTTGTTCTTTTCAACTGCGCTCGTTTTCGCCATAACAGTTATCCTTCTTTACGCTTGTCGTTACGGATTACTGACGGAACGGGAAGTTGAACTCTGTGAGCAGAGCGCGTGCTTCGTCGTCGTTAGTAGCCGTCGTGCAAACGATGATGTCCATGCCCCACATCTGATCAACCTTGTCGTAGTTGATCTCAGGGAACACAATGTGCTCCTTGACGCCCATGGCGAAGTTGCCACGGCCATCGAAGGACTTCGGATTGAGGCCACGGAAGTCGCGAACGCGCGGAAGAGCGATGTTCACGAGACGATCCAGGAACTCATACATCCGAACGCCGCGCAGGGTAACCTTGGCACCAATCGGCATGCCTTCGCGAAGCTTGAAGCCTGCGATGGAGTTGCGAGCGCGGGTGATTACCGGCTTCTGACCAGCAATCGCAGCGAGGTCGGCAGCAGCAACGGTCGGCTTCTTTGAGTCGCCCGTCGATTCGCCAACACCCATGTTGATGACGATCTTGTCGAGGCGCGGGATCTGCATTTCGTTGGCGTAGGAGAACTTCTCCTGCATCGCCTTGCGGATGCGCTCTACGTATTCCTTCTTGAGCCGCGGCTCGTAAGCGGACTTAGCCATCGATCACTACTCCCGAACGCTTGGCCACGCGGACCTTCTTGTCACCGTCGATCTTGAAACCGACGCGAGTCGGCTTGCCGTCCTTCGGATCGGCAATCGCGATGTTCGAAAGATGGATCGAGGCTTCCTTGTTGATGATGCCGGCTTCCTGGCTCTGGGTCTGGCGCTGGTGACGCTTCACCATGTTGACGCCACGCACAACAGCCCGGTCTTCCTTCGGCATAACCTGGACGACTTCGCCGGTACGGCCCTTGTCCTTACCGGTGAGAACGACAACCTTGTCGCCTTTGCGAATCTTTTGCATCTCTCTACGCTCCTTTAGAGTACTTCTGGAGCCAGCGAGATGATCTTCATGTGGTTCTTGGCGCGAAGTTCGCGCGGAACCGGTCCGAAGATACGGGTGCCGATCGGCTCTTTCTTGTTATCGATAAGAACGGCTGCGTTGGTGTCAAAGCGGATGACAGAGCCATCCGGACGGCGGATGTCCTTCGCAGTGCGAACGACAACAGCCTTCATGACATCACCCTTCTTTACGCGGCCGCGCGGAATGGCTTCCTTGATCGAAACGACAATGATGTCGCCGACCGACGCATACTTGCGCTTGGAGCCGCCCAGCACCTTGATGCACATGACACGACGTGCGCCGGAATTATCCGCCACGTCGAGGTTTGTTTGCATCTGAATCATGTCAGGTCGCCTTCTTGTTGTTACCCGGCCGGTTGGGTCGAAACCCCCTCGCCTGGCTTATAGTGCTCATCTCAAAGCAAAAGAACGCCCGGACTCGAGCGTTCCCCTGCTTCAATTGCGTGCTTCATACAGGTATTTGCCCAAGACGCAAGGGTCTTCAGGTCAAAACCTGCAGAAATCAAGCGTGGACGGCTACAACCGTCCAGCGCTTATCCTTCGAGATCGGCGCACATTCCTCAATGGAAACGACGTCACCAACCTTGAACTGGTTGTTTTCGTCGTGCGCCTTGTACTTCTTCGAGCGACGGACAGTCTTCTGGAGGATCGGGTGCGCAAAACGGCGCTCGACCCGGACGACGACGGTCTTGTCGTTCTTGTCGCTGACAACAGTGCCCTGCAGAATGCGTTTCGGCATATTTTCTGGTCCTTAGGCCTTGGCTTCTGCCGCCTTCTGGCGGGCAATGGTTTTGACGCGTGCGATGTCCTTGCGGACTTCGTTGATACGCGAAGACTTCTCGAGCTGGCCGGTTGCCTTCTGGAAGCGCAGGTTGAACTGCTCCTTCTTCAGCTTGGCAAGCTCTTCGTTGAGTTGATCGGCGCTCAGAGCGCGAACTTCTACGGCTTTCATGAGTTCACTCCTTACTCTGCGATACGCTGCACGAAGCGCGTCTTGACAGAGAGCTTGGCAGCGCCAAGACGAAGTGCCTCACGGGCAAGTTCTTCGCTGACACCATCGATCTCAAACATCATACGGCCGGGCTTGACCTTGCATGCCCAGTATTCGACCGAACCCTTACCCTTACCCATGCGGACTTCCGTCGGCTTGGCGGTTACGGGAACGTCGGGGAACACACGGATCCACACGCGGCCGGCGCGCTTCATGTGACGCGTGATCGCGCGGCGGGCCGCTTCGATCTCGCGCGCATTGACGCGGTTCGGCTCTTGAGCCTTCAGGCCGAATTCGCCGAAGGCAAGATCAGAACCGCCCTTGGCTACGCCCTTGATGCGGCCCTTGAACTGCTTGCGATACTTCGTACGCTTTGGCTGCAACATTTTTTTACTTCTCCGATATTGGCTGCCAAACGCGAATGTTACGCGTTTTCACGACGGCGGTCACGATCGCCACGGTCGCGATCACGGCTGCCAGGGCCCTGGTTGTCACTTTCGATCGCACGGCGCTCGGAAGCCATCGGATCGTGCTCAAGGATTTCGCCCTTGAAGATCCAGACCTTGATGCCGCAGATACCGAAAGCGGTTTCCGCTTCGGCCGTGCCGTAGTCGATGTCCGCACGCAGGGTGTGCAGCGGAACGCGACCTTCGCGGTACCATTCGGTACGAGCGATTTCGGCGCCACCGAGACGACCGGCGCAGGTGATCTTGATGCCTTCGGCGCCAAGACGCATGGCCGACTGAACAGCGCGCTTCATCGCACGGCGGAAAGCCACGCGGCGCTCGAGTTGCTGGGCGATCGACTGGGCAACGAGCGTTGCGTCAACTTCCGGCTTGCGCACTTCAACGATGTTGAGGTGCGTTTCGGAGTTGGTCATCTCGGAAAGCTTCTTGCGGAGCTTTTCGATGTCGGCGCCCTTCTTGCCGATGATGAGACCCGGGCGAGCCGAGTGGATCGTGACGCGGCACTTCTTGTGCGGACGCTCGATGACCACCTTGGCGATGCCGGCAGCCTTCAGCTCTTCCATCAGGTAAGCGCGGATCTTCAGGTCTTCATGAAGCAGCTGGCCGTATTCGGCGTTGTCTGCAAACCAACGGCTATCCCAGGTCCGGTTGATACCGAGACGGAAACCGATCGGATTAATCTTCTGACCCATTATGCGGCCTCCCCTTTGGCTTCCACTTCGCGAACGACGATCGTCAAGTGCGAGAACGGCTTTTCGACGCGCGATGCACGGCCGCGACCACGGGCGTGGAAGCGCTTCATGACGATCGACTTGCCAACGTAAGCTTCTGCAACGACGAGCGAATCGACGTCGAGATCGTGGTTGTTCTCTGCGTTTGCGATGGCAGATTCAAGGGTCTTCTTGACCGTTTCTGCAATGCGCTTGCGGGAGAACTCCAGTTCGGCCAGAGCGCGGTCGACCTTCTTGCCGCGGATCATCGCGGCAACCAGGTTGAGCTTCTGGGGGCTGACGCGGATCGTGCGCGCAATTGCCTGCGCCTCATTATCCTTCAGCCGGCGTTCGGCTTTTGCCTTGCCCATTGTTACTTCCTCTTTGCCTTCTTGTCCGCGCCATGACCGTAGTAGGTCCGGGTCGGAGAGAATTCGCCAAACTTGTGACCGACCATGTCTTCATTGACGCTGACCGGAACGTGCTTGCTGCCGTTGTAGACGCCGAAGGTGAGGCCGACAAACTGCGGAAGGATCGTGGAGCGGCGGCTCCAAATCTTGATCACTTCGTTACGACCGCCTTCGCGGACCTTCTCAGCCTTCTTGAGAAGATAACCGTCAACGAACGGACCTTTCCATACTGAACGAGTCATTCGAGACTTCCTCTCTTACTTCTTCTTCTGGTGCCGCGAGCGCATGATGAACTTGTCGGTCGACTTGTTCGAGCGCGTACGCTTGCCCTTCGTGGGCTTGCCCCACGGGGTAACCGGGTGACGACCACCCGAGGTACGGCCTTCACCACCGCCGTGCGGGTGGTCAACCGGGTTCATGACGACGCCGCGAACGTGCGGACGCTTGCCGCGCCAACGCGAACGACCAGCCTTACCGTCATTGATGTTGCCGTGATCGGGGTTCGATACGGCGCCGATCGATGCGAGGCAGGAACCGTGCACGAGACGCTGTTCGCCCGAGTTCAGACGAAGGATCGCCATGCCCTGGTCACGACCGACGAGCTGCGCGTAGGTACCGGCCGAGCGGGCCATCTGGCCGCCCTTGCCCGGCTTCATTTCCACGTTGTGGATGATGGAGCCGACCGGGATGTACTGCAGCGGCATCGTGTTGCCGGGCTTGACGTCAACGGCCTTCTCCGAAGCGATGACCTTGTCGCCGGCAGCGAGACGCTGCGGAGCGAGGATGTAGGCCTTTTCGCCGTCGGCATAGTTGACGAGCGCGATGAAGGCGGTGCGGTTCGGGTCGTATTCCAGACGCTCGACCGTGCCTTCAACGTCGAACTTGCGACGCTTGAAGTCGACCAGGCGGTAGGTACGCTTGTGACCGCCGCCCTGGAAGCGAACGGTGATGCGACCGAGGTTGTTGCGACCGCCCTTGGAGGACAGGCCCTCGGTCAGCGCCTTGACCGGCTTGCCCTTGTAGAGGCCAGCCCGGTCAACGATGACCAGCTGGCGCTGGCTCGGGGTCGTCGGATTGAAACTTTTCAATGCCATTTTCTTGTTCCCTTTTGGGTTTTTACCCTAATGGGCCTATCCGTTAGAGACCGGTGGAGACGTCGATGGACTGACCGTCGGCGAGTGTAATGATCGCCTTCTTCACGTCCTTCTGCTTTCCGGCAAAGCCGCGGAAACGCTTCGTCTTGCCTTTGCGGACGAGCGTGTTCACGGCCGTAACCTTGACGCCGAACAGAGCTTCGACAGCAGCCTTGATTTCAGGCTTCGAAGCATCCTTGGCGACGTTGAAGACGACCTGGTTCTGTTCGGAAACCAGCGTCGACTTTTCAGTGATCGAGGGAGACACGATCACGTCGTAGTGGCGAAGATCCGTCATTTGAACCGCTCCTCCAGAGCTTCCACGGCAGCCTTGGAAAGCACGAGCTTGCCACGGCGCAGAATGTCGTAAACGTTGATGCCCTGAACCGGCAGAACGTCCACGTTCGGGATGTTCTGGGCTGCGAGCTTGAAATTGTTCTCGATCTCGGCGCCGCCGATGATGAGAGCGTTGGTGAGGCCGAGCGATGCGAATACGCCGGCGAGAGCCTTGGTCTTGGCTTCCTTGGCAACGAGATCGTCGATGACGATGATCTCTGCAGCCTTCAGCTTGGCCGACAGTGCATGACGCAGGCCGAGGGCGCGAACCTTCTTCGGCAGATCATGCTCGTGGCTGCGGACGACCGGGCCATGGGCCTTGCCACCGCCGCGGAACTGCGGAGCGCGAGCGGAGTGGTGGCGGGCGCGGCCCGTACCCTTCTGCTTGTACATCTTGGCGCCGGTGCGCGAAACTTCTGCGCGGCCCTTGGCCTTGTGCGTGCCCTGCTGCTTCTTGGCGAGCTGCCAGCGAACGACGCGGGCAATGATGTCTTCACGGGGTTCGAGGCCGAAAATGGCGTCAGAAAGGGAAACCTTTCCCGCGTCCTTGCCCTCGAGGGTTTTGACGTTGAGATCCATTACTCGGCTCCCTTACTTCGATGCTTCGGCGCGCACAGCGGCCGGGCGCGGAGCGCCTTCCGGGGTGCCCGACTTGATGGCGTCACGAACGACGATCCAGGCACCCTTGGAGCCGGGGACTGCGCCCTTGACCAGGATCAGACCGCGGTCTTCATCGGTCGATACGACTTCGAGGTTCTGGGTGGTGACGCGGGTCTGACCCATGTGACCAGCCATGCGCTTGCCCTTCCAAACGCGGCCCGGATCCTGGTTGGAACCGGTAGAACCATGCGAACGGTGCGATACGGAAACGCCGTGCGTTGCACGCAGACCACCGAAGTTGTGGCGCTTGATCGCACCAGCAAAGCCCTTGCCGATCGTGGTACCGGTGACGTCAACGAGCTGGCCGGCAACGAAATGGTTGGCCGTCAGTTCTGCACCGATGTCGATCAGGTTGTCCGCGGAAACGCGGAACTCGACGAGCTTCGCCTTCGGCTCGACGTTGGCAGCAGCAAAATGGCCGCGCATCGCCTTCGGCGTGTTCTTGACCTTCGAACGGCCGGCGCCCAGCTGGACAGCCACGTAGCCGTTCTTCTCTTCCGTACGCTGGGCTACCACCTGGCAGTTCTCCAGCTTCAATACTGTAACCGGGATATGCTCACCGGCGTCGTTATAGACGCGGGTCATTCCCACTTTCTGTGCAATCACACCTGAACGCATCGGTTCATTCCTCTTGAGAGTTAGTGATGGGGCGAGCCCCCTCACATCTCTGGTTTAAGGGTTCCTTGAGATCATCCGATCTTGAGGTCGCCCGTTTTCGGAAGCCGTTGGACCGGGGTCCACGTACCTTCCTTGTTATTAAAGCTTGATTTCCACGTCGACGCCGGCAGCCAGGTCGAGCTTCATCAGCGCGTCAACGGTCTGCGGGGTCGGGTCTACGATATCGAGAAGGCGCTTATGGGTGCGCATTTCGAACTGTTCACGGCTCTTCTTGTCGACGTGCGGCGAGCGGTTGACCGTAAACTTTTCAATGCGCGTCGGCAGCGGTACGGGACCGCGCACGCTTGCACCGGTACGCTTTGCCGTCGACACGATTTCGCGCGTCGAGGCGTCGAGGATCCGGTGATCAAACGCCTTGAGGCGGATGCGGATGTTCTGGCCGTTCATACGACTTATCCTTGTTCATGTTGTCTGCGGTTTCCGTGGAAAAACACGCATTGAACTTCGTTTAATGTTCGGCCAGTCCGCTAATTTTCAAAGATCGGAGGGACAGGGTTTCCCCTGCCCCTTCCTATTTGAGCGGCCGTGGCCGGCCTGTCTTTTTGTGAGCGCACAACGTCGAAGCACCGTGCAAATCACGCGTGGGCGCCATTTGCACTATTTCGTCGTCTTCGGCAAGCCGTGCGACCAACTAATTCTTTCGGGGCGGGTATGTTCGAGGCGCATAGCACATGCGCCTCGAATTTCTCCGCCCTCAGTCTCGTCGATTACTCGACGATCGAGGCAACGATGCCTGCGCCGACGGTACGGCCACCTTCGCGGATCGCGAAGCGCAGCTTTTCTTCCATCGCGATCGGAAC